>CAIQCE010000049.1 GCA_903870185.1 uncultured Gammaproteobacteria bacterium | reverse complement strand
TCTTATGGATCGGATAATGAACACATAGATCTCTCTCTCGGATGGTTGCAGATATTGATTGGGATTTTCATTTTTTTGCGTGTTGGTAAGAAAGCTGAAAGCCAAGGCCCTGTATTGGTTCACTTGATTATATTTGCAGTTATTTTTGTTCATTTTATTTTTATTGTTTTATTTAAAGCCACCGGTGGTAGCCACGCTGAAGCTTTATTTTTAGCGTTCGTTCCTGTATACTTATATCTGTTTTTTTCGTTACTAGCCGCACTGGATTACATTGTTGTATCCCCTCTGATTGTAGAAAAGGCATTCTTAAAACTCAGCTTATTTTCAATACTAATTGCAATTGCGACTTTCTTACTTAATAACTTCACTGGCGTTTCAGTGCTATTGAATTTTTACGGGGGTTCAACTTGGTTTAGGGCACATGCATTTATGACAGAGCCCTCTGGAATGGCTGCCCCAATAGCCTATGTCATTGCTTTTGGAATTATTAATCGAAAGAATAGAGAATTTTTTATTGGTTTAATTGGGCTAGTAGTTACACAGACTACAGTCGCGATATTAATATCTGCTTTGCTGGCGTTGAGCGCTTTATATATTAAAACTAAATATAGAACGTACTTTCTTAGTTTTCTTATTTTAATATTTACGTCAATGAGTAGTCTTTTCTTCAATTATGACTGTACGTCCTCGAATGAGAACTCATCTATAATTATAAATAAATCAATTTGTGGAGTTCGGGCTCTTTGGGAATTGGATAATCAAATTTTGATCAATGCAAACCCAAGGCTAGCAACTTCTTTAATGGCTTTCAATATGTTGTCTGAATATGATGGGTGGGTAACCGGATTTGGCCTAAATTCTTCGGCAGTATTGATGCGAATGCATTACGGTGATATTGAGAATTCACTCTTTATTGGTATGGTACTTTTTTTCGGCTTTTTTGGCGGTATTCTATACATGGTTATTGCTTATTGGGGATATAGTAAGGCGCGTCGATATGGGTCTAGTTTTGTTTTATTTTATATTTCACTGTTATTATCCGTTACTCTAAATTCGGCTGGAGGTTTTTATGGTTATATTTTATATTTCTTTGTTGTTTATATTTTGATAATTCATAAACATTCGAACCCCGTTAAAATTTCTCGTAATATGAATTAAATGCTGATACCTTCTATGAATAAAAATAATTTAGCCACATTTTAAATTTTAAAGAAATTATTTTAGTTAATACATTGAATTTTAATTCTATGCGTATAATTATCGATGGTAGAATGGCTCAGTATGCTCGTACTGGCATAGGTGCGTACACATATAATTTAGTCAAAACGCTCAGTTTAGATCGAGATAATGATATTATTGTGCTCACCTCTTCAAAGCTAGGCAGTGGAGGTTTAGATAAATTAAGCAATGTTGAAGTCATTGCCTGTGCACCTACTTACGGCGCTTATGGTTATAGGGAATACTGGGAGCAAATCTTACTGCCCGATATACTTTTAAAGAATTATGCAGATGTTTATCATTCCCCTAACTATATCCTTCCATTTGTAAGACACAGTAAGACTGCAATGGTGGTTACGCAGTATGATGCAAGTCTATTCGCTACTCCACAATACTATAAATTTGTACATCGAAATGAGGGACGTTTTTTGATTCGACGAAGTGCTCTTGCTGCTGACGGAATTATTTATGGTTCCCAACATGCCAAAAGCGAGTTTAGCCGTTTTTTTGGGCACGAATTAGTGGAAAAAAAAGGACGAGCAATCTATATAGGATTACCTGATGATATTTCTGAACATTCAGAGTGCACAGTAGAATATATGAATTCTGTGCGCAGTAGGTTGGGTCTAAATCGTCCTTATTTAGTAGCAATTGGTTCGGTGCATCCAAGAAAAAATTATGAGCGTCTCATTGAATCAATGTCGAATGATTTGCTTAAGGAGTTTGACTTGGTTATTTGTGGTTCTATTGCGTGGAAGTCCAAAGGTGTCTTCGATTCAATTGCAAGAAATAAGTTGGAGAATAGGGTAAAAATTACTGGTTTCCTTGAAACAATTGAGATGGTTGCCTTAGTAAAAGGAGCGAGGGTAATGGTTTTTCCTTCTTTTTACGAAGGATTTGGAATTCCCCCATTAGAGGCCTTTGCAATTGGTACTCCTGTATGCTCTTCTAATTCATCCTCTATTCCAGAGGTTGTAGGTAATGCAGCGCTTCAGTTTGATCCATTTTCCATTGATGAGTTGGTTAATTCTGTAGTATTGGCTGCTTATGATGAAGCCCTCCGTGATAAGCTTATAAGTGATGGACGCAAGCGACTTGACTTGTTTAGTTGGGAGCGTTGCGGGATCGAGCATATGGAAGTATATACTCAGGCCATTTTTAATCGTAAGAATATGTTGTGAAAATTTGTTTTTTTGCTAAGGTAAAAGATAGACGACTTTTTGATGTTGTCGAATTTTACAAAGTTGATATAGAGGCACTACGTGATTTAGGGCATCAAGTTATTCTCGTAAATAAGTTCTGGGATCTACTTACTTTGAGATGTGATGCTTATTTCGTCTGGTGGTTCGGATACGGAGTGTTTCCTGTTATTTTGGCTAAACTGCGAGGTGTTCCGTCAATTTTAACAGGTGCCGTACATACCAGTAATTGTGGAGGGTTGAGAGACTGGCCTTTTCACAAACGAATATTGATGATGATCGCTTTGAAGCTAGCAAATCACCCCCTTTTTATTTCACGCGCGGATTTCTCCAAGCTTGACGGATTAAAGCTCGAAACAGCTCAAGTTGTGTACTGTGCAGTTGATTTACAAAAGTATCATCCTCCTGCTTCAATTAATAAACAGAAAACTATATTGACTGTTACGCACCTTACTCGTGACAACGTTTGTAGAAAGATGCTATTGGAATCTATCGAAGCATTTTCTGTATTCTTGATGAAAAACCCTGGATTTATATTTCAGATATGTGGATCATTTGGTGATGCGGTGGGTGATGTACGTGCAAAGATAGTGGAATGTGGAGTAGAAAAGCACGTATTTTTGCTTGGGCGCGTTACTGATGATGAGAAGATACAACTGCTTCACTCTGCATTCGCTTACTTGCAACCTTCTATTTGTGAGGGATTTGGGCTGGCCATACTTGAAGCTAAAGCTTGTGGAACGCCTGTTGTTACAAATCGTGAACCTTGCATTCTTGAAATTAATGAAGATAGTGTTGTTTATGGAGACAACGTATTAGAGTTGGCTGATGGTCTTGATCGCTTAGTTTCAAGTGATTATTTCTACAATGATATTTGTCGCCGTGGTCTTGATAATGTAAGAAAATACTCTTCGCAAACCCGAAAAGATATGATTTTTAAAATTCTAACTTCACTGTGAAGTGATATTTTCTGATTTGTAAGAATAATTATAGGATTTCTGATGTGTGGCATTGTTGGCTTTTTCGGTAAATTTGAATCTAGTTTATTTCAAGTAGCACTTAGTTCTATAAGTCATCGTGGTCCAGATGACTCTGGTGTTTTCATTGATTCAGTAGCTGGCATCGCTTTGGGTCATACACGATTAGCTATTGTTGATTTATCACCACTTGGTCACCAGCCTATGTTTAGTGAGGATCGAACTGTAGCATTAGTATTTAATGGAGAGATATATAACTATCGCGAGCTTCGTTCTGAATTGGAGGGCCGCGGAATTTCTTTTCGTGGTGACTCTGATACTGAAGTTTTATTAAACTTGTACCTTGTCGAGGGTGAGGCTATGCTCTCACGTCTAAACGGTATCTTTGCCTTTACTATTTGGGACGCAAATAGAGGATCCATGCTACTTGTTCGTGATCCGCTTGGAATTAAGCCTCTTTACTACTCCACAAAGAATGGTTCATTTGCCTTTGCTAGTGAAATAAAGGCTTTGCTGCATCTTGTTCCTGAAGCACGTACTTTGGATATTGCATCACTTCACAGATACCTTAGTTTTCTTTGGTGCCCGGGCGAAGGTACACCACTTAAAGATATTCGGAAATTGTTACCTGGGCATGCTTTGTTGGTTCGAGCAGGGCAGATTTCGAGGCAATGGAGTTGGTATCAGTTGCCAGTGTTTCGGGGAAAAGCATCCGATTTGAATGATGCTTCATCAATAGCCGGGACTACGACCCATTTGCGTCAAGCCGTTCAGCGACAAATGATGGCTGATGTACCTGTGGGTGCATTCCTATCTGGGGGATTGGATTCAAGTGCAATCGTGGCATTTGCCAAGGAAATTAATCCAAATATTAATTGCTTTACGATTGAATCAAAAGGAGTACGGGAATCTGGCTCAACCGATGATTTGCCTTATGCCCGCAAGGTAGCTAAACATTTAGGCGTGCCCCTTAATGTGGTGTCTATTGATGCCAACCAAATGGCGAATGATCTTGAGCGTATGGTGGCACAACTGGACGAACCCTTGGCTGACCCAGCACCGCTTAATGTGCTTTACATCAGCCAACTAGCGCGCAATGAGGGTATCAAGGTGTTGCTCTCTGGCGCAGGGGGTGATGACTTGTTTACCGGGTACCGGCGCCACAGAGCGTTGCAGGCAGAGCACTTTTGGCGCTGGCTGCCGCATGGTGTACGTAGTGGTTTGGCGCAGACGACAGCCGGCTTGGATCAGCATCGTGCATTTACTAGACGACTATCTAAGTTATTCAGCGGTGCTGCGCTCGAAGGTGATAACCGGCTGGTGGAATATTTTCGCTGGGCGCGGGAGTCCGATTTATTGGACCTATATACGCCAGAGACCCGTCATGCTTTGGGTGCTCAACTTGCAGCGTCCCCTATGCTTGATTTTCTAAATCCCTTGCCAAATAGCGTCGCGCCTTTAGACAGAATGCTAGCTCTTGAACAGCGCTTTTTCCTAGCAGATCATAATTTGATCTATACCGACAAAATGTCAATGGCAGTAGGAGTTGAGGTTCGTGTGCCATTTCTCGATTTGGAACTGGTCGAATTTGCGGCGAGAATCCCGCTCAACTTAAAGCAACGTGGTAGCGAGGGCAAATGGATATTGAAAAAGGCGATGGAACCTTATTTGCCTCATGAAGTGATTTATCGACCGAAGTCTGGCTTTGGTGCGCCTTTGCGGCGGTGGATGAAGCACGATTTGCGAGAGCTGTTAGGAGATCTTTTGTCGGTAGATAGTATTAAGCGACGTGGATTGTTTGAGCCGACTGCGGTACAAAATCTCATTGTGGCCAATGATGCTGGCAAAGTAGATGCGAGTTATACCTTGCTATCACTTTTGTGCATTGAGATTTGGTGCCGGACCTATTTGGATGCACCGGTCTAATTTAAAAAATTACATGAAACAAATCCTACAAAATCTAAGTAACGGAATAACTACTTCAATTGAAGTTCCTTGTCCTCAAGTTGCGACAGGGCAGCTTTTAGTTCGCACAAGGCGATCATTGATATCTGCTGGTACTGAGCGAATGATGGTGGACTTTGGCAAGGCCAACCCCATCGACAAAGCTCGCCAACAGCCAGACAAGGTGCGCATGGTTCTTGAAAAGATTAAGACCGATGGATTGATGCCAACACTGGATGCAGTGCGTAACAAGCTTGACCAGCCTTTGCCTCTGGGCTACTGCAATGTGGGTGTGGTGCTGGAAGCGGGTAGGGGTGTTACAGGCTTTGAAGTTGGAGACCGTATTGCGTCCAATGGGAAGCATGCTGAGGTAGTGAGCGTGCCTGTCAATCTGTGTGCACACATACCTGATGCAGTTAGTGACGATGAAGCGACTTTCACTGTGCTGGGGGCGATTGCCTTACAAGGCATTCGACTTGTGCAACCAACGCTGGGAGAGGCGGTAGTGGTGACTGGTTTGGGGTTAATTGGGCAGCTTACGGTTCAATTGCTGCGGGCGCATGGTTGCCGCGTTCTGGGTATTGATTTTGATGTTGACCGTTTGGCACTGGCTAAATCATTCGGTGCCGAGGTAGTTGACTTGGGTGCGGGTGAGGACCCTGTAAGGATAGCAGAGCGCTTCTCTCGTGGACGTGGTGTGGATGCCGTCATAGTGACCGCAGCCACAAAAAGCAGTGAGCCTATGCACCAGGCTGCGCTGATGTGCCGCAAGCGTGGCCGGATTGTGCTGGTAGGTGTAACCGGGCTGGAACTGTCGCGCGACGATTTCTTTAAGAAAGAGCTGACTTTTCAAGTGTCGGCGTCATATGGGCCGGGTCGCTATGACCCGAACTACGAAGAAAAAGGACAAGATTATCCGGTAGGCTTTGTGCGCTGGACTGAACAGCGAAACCTGGAAGCCGTGTTGGACATGATGGCGAGTGGGCGGCTTAATGTAATGCCGCTTATTTCACATCGGTTTAGTTTGGAGATGATCGAGGCAGCTTATGCAGTGGTTGGGGGCAGCGAGCCTTCCATGGGCATAGTGTTGGAATACCCATCGGTTTTGGAAAAACCTGACGCGCAGGTACGGACGTCCACCGTGAGGTTAACTACAAATGTTCAAGCTAGGACTGGAGTCGGGAAAAATAAAACGCCGGCTGTGGCATTTATCGGCTCCGGCAACTATGCCACTGGTGTATTGATACCGGCCTTTAAGGATACAGGAGCAAGATC
>CAIQCE010000048.1 GCA_903870185.1 uncultured Gammaproteobacteria bacterium | reverse complement strand
GATGAGATAGCATAATCCAATTCCGCCTTGACTTTTTCATCCTGAATAATCCTAGATTCAGCAGAGTCTAGGATTATTTTTATCTTAGTCTAAGCTTGGGTAAAGAGCAAGTTGAAGAAATCAGAGGTTTAATAGGATATCCAGTCCATAGATTAACTCATGGAGTTCCGTGACTTTTCGGCAAGCGAGTAAAACACCTGGCATAAAACAACTTCGATCTAAACTATCGTGTCGAATGGTTAGAGTTTCGCCCACTCCCCCAAACATTACGGATTGATGGGCGACTAGCCCTGGCAATCGAATGGAATGAATGGGAACTATAACATCATTGCCTCGCGCAGCTTGCATCGCGAGCGCTGTCTTAATGGCAGTGCCTGAGGGTGCATCTTTTTTTTGAGGATGATGAAGTTCAATGATTTCAGCTTCACTAAAAAAACGAGCGGCATGAGCTGCATAATGCATCATCAAAATGGCACCTAAGGAAAAATTAGGGGTAATGATTCCGCCTAATTTCTTAGTTTTGCATTGCTCTTTTAAATTGGAAATTTCATTTGGAGTGAGCCCTGAAGTGCCTATTACGGGATGGGCCCCTGCCTGGATAATCACTTGGGTATTCTTAAAGGCTGCACTCGCTGTAGTTAGATCTAAAACAACTTCAGCTCCGCTCTCTTCAATAGATTGACTGAGATTATCTTCTCTTCCTATGGTAGCCACGAGTTTAAGATCAGGGGCAGCTTGTATCGCTGCTACAGCAGCCTGCCCCATCTTACCTTTGTAACCATTGATTAATACTTTAATTGCCATGGTAGATTGATCTTAGCCCATTAAATTTTCTGAAACGAAATCCCAATTAACCAGTTGCCAGTAATTCACCATGTATTCAGGGCGAGAGTTTCGGGTATCAATGTAGTAAGCATGTTCCCAAACATCACAAGTTAACAAAGGTTTTTTATGATCGGTCATCGGATTGCCGGCATTAGAAGTCGCTACGATTTCCAATTTTCCGTCCTTGGTTTTAACGAGCCAAGCCCAGCCTGAACCAAATTGACCAATGGCCGCTTGATTGAATAATTCTTTGAATTTTTCAAATGAGCCAAAAGCTTGATCGATAGCGGCTGCTATTTTACCAGTGGGTTCACCACCGCCTTCAGGGCTTAAGCTATTCCAGTAAAAGGTGTGGTTCCAAACTTGAGCGGCATTATTAAATATCGGTCCTGTCGCTTTCATCATGATCGCTTCTAGGTCCATTTTTTCGAACTCGGTACCGGGTACTAATTCATTTAGCTTGTTAACATAAGTGCGATGATGTTTTCCGTAATGGTATTCTAAAGTTTCCTTAGAAATTTGAGGCGCTAGTGCATTGAGTGGGTAAGGTAATTCAGGTAATTCAAACATGTGGGTAATCTCCTTGGTTTTAGAATGGATGAGATTAAAAACCTAGGTTCCAAGTGCGTAATCTAGGTTAAAGTAACTGTCAATACCTTACCTGTTTTAGGCGGCATCGTCTATTGTCTCGAGATTTTTTGATGGATCTTATGCACAGTTTTTAAATTAAGGACGAAGGCCAGATCTGCGTGCTGACTTTTCTTTTTTGCCCCCCTTTGTGTCAGTATCAGCTTGATGGCGGGTAGCAAGTTGTCGCTCGATTCTTTTCTCGCGAGAATAATCTCTAGCAGTGACTGATATGCTTTCTACAGTCGCTCTATCATTCCTCCTTCTTTCCTCTTTTAGTTCCCGAGTCTTGGCAACCAGCGCTTGATGATCGGCTTCATCAACGCTTGCCCAATCGCCATAACTGGGTGGTGAAAGTGTTCTCCAGCA
Organism: uncultured Gammaproteobacteria bacterium; assembly: GCA_903870185.1. Lineage (GTDB taxonomy): Bacteria > Pseudomonadota > Gammaproteobacteria > Coxiellales > Coxiellaceae > CAIQCE01. Next base: position 20,631 of record CAIQCE010000048.1, on the reverse strand, counting down.
TGCAAAAAGGAGTGCAAGTGAGGCGACGACTGAAATAACAGCGATCGAAATCGTTGCAGCTTGAGATAACATTTCGGCACCAAAGCTGATGGCGAATCCAGGATTGCCCACTATAGAGCCGAGAACGACCGGAAGGCCTGTTCCCGTGGCTATGCCAGCTACCATGCACATAAAGGCGGCAAATAAAAAAATAAGAATACTAAGGGCTATTCCAAATTTGAGAAGGAATTTCAATAGTGAGTTAGAGATTTTGGCCATAATAGGTTCACATTTAATCAATTTGTCTTCTATTCAGTATAACAGCCGTCAGCGATTAGACAATACAGTTGGGATTTGCCAATTTCACATTCACAATTCCTGGGATCTACAGTAGAATAACCGTCTTGATTATAACTCTATTGAGGAGACACAGAATGAGCGTATTAGTAGGCAGAAAAGCCCCGGATTTCAGTGCACCCGCAGTGCTGCGTTCCGGCGAAATTATTAACGATTTCAATTTTTATAAAGCAACTAATGGAAAACATGCGATCGTATTTTTCTATCCATTGGATTTTACGTTTGTTTGTCCTTCTGAATTGATTGCATTAAGCCATCGAATGAAAGAATTTGAAAAGCGTAATGTGGAAGTCGTGAGTGTTTCCATCGATTCTCACTTTACTCATAACGCTTGGAGAAATACTCCGGTGGATAAAGGTGGAATTGGTGAAGTTCACTACACAATGGTAGCAGATATGAATCATGCTATTTGCCAGAGTTATGGTGTTGAGCATCCGAGCGCGGGTGTGGCTTTGCGTGGTGTGTTTGTGATCGATAAGGATCATATTGTGCGGGCACAGATCGTGAATGATCTTCCATTGGGCCGTGAAATTGATGAAATCATTCGTTTAGTCGATGCTTTGCAGTTCACCGAAGAACATGGGGAAGTTTGTCCTGCTGGTTGGAAAAAAGGCTCTAAGGGCATGAAGGCAAGCGTAAAGGGTGTTGCTGAATATTTGAAAGAAGAAGGCGATAAGTTGTAGTTGAGCATCTTCACGTGGAGGTTGGTGCCAAGCGGCAGCGCGGCCCAACATCCCGTTCTTTTGTAATGCTAAAATAAAAGAATATATTGATTTGTTAGCCCGCGCTAACGCTTGGGGCTAACCTACAAGTGGAGCCACATATTAGATAGTCCCGCAGTAAGTTCTAGACGTTGGGCCGCGCTGCCGCTTGGCACCAACCATTAACATCAACCGTTTTTATTCCCACCCGATTTTTGAATCCCACTGATTGAGAATCAAACAAAACAATTCCGCCGTGCGCTCAGCGTCATAGATTGCTGAATGAGCTTCATTTTTATCAAACTGAATGTTGGCTGCTTTTAGCGCTCGTGCCAAAACTGTTTTACCAAATGCGAGTCCGCCTAAAGTAGCCGTGTCGAAGCAAGTAAATGCATGAAAAGGGTTTTCTGCTTGTAGTCTGGATCTTTTGGCAGCTGCGTGAATAAAGGAAAGATCAAAGTGAGCATTATGTCCTACTAGCACTGCTCTTCGGCAGTCATGAATTTTTAAAGCGATATTGATCGCTTTGAATAAATTAATCAGGGCTTCTTTTTCAGGAACTGCAAATCGAAAAGGATGAAAGGGATCGATTTGATTGATTGCTAAGGCTTTAGGATCTAATTTTCCGCCTTCAAAGGCTTCGATATGATTAGCATGAGTTTCTCCAAGTTTGAACACACCGTGTTGATCTATCTCTACAAATACAGCGGCGAGTTCTAATAAAGCATCTGTTTTCGGATTACAGCCACCGGTTTCTACATCGATCACAATTGGAAGATAACCATTAAAGCGCTTTTTCATTAGATTATGAGATTTTTGAGATTCAGATATTTGATCCATTGAGTTATAGTCCTGCCATTCGCCAGTTGAGTGTTTTGCCCGCCCAAAGCGGAATAAGGATTTGATCACCAAACTCTAAGCTTAGTGGGACTTCCCAGGGTTTTCGTTCTAATTTAATTTTTTCAGAATTGATGGGCCTTTCATAAAATTCGGCTCCATAAACACTGGCAAAATTTTCTAAATGTGTGAGAGCATTTTGTTCTTCAAAAATTTGAGCATAGATTTCAATCGCAGCATGGGCGCTATAAATTCCAGCACAGCCACAATTTGATTCTTTATGAGCTTGGGTGTGTGGGGCGCTATCGGTACCTAAAAAGAATTTTGGGTTTCCACTAGTTACAGCTTTTAAAAGGGCTTCTTGATCACTGCTGCGTTTTAAAATAGGTAAACAATAATAATGAGGTTTGATACCACCACTTAATAAATCATTTCGATTCAATAATAGATGCTGAGGAGTAATTGTCGCTGCCAAAGTGGGAGGGCCTGACAGCACGAAATCCACTGCTACTTGGGTTGAAATGTGCTCGAGTACAATTTTTAAATTTGGGAAATGATGAAGTAGCGGCTTTAATTCTTCTTCAATAAATCGTGCTTCTCGATCAAAGATATCCACTTTAGGATCATTCACCTCTCCGTGAATCAGCAAAGGAAGTTTGATTGCCTGCATTATTTCCAATAAAGGGTAGATGCTTTGGATTTTTTGTACACCTTGATCGGAGTGCGTAGTGACTCCCGCTGGATAAAGTTTGCAGCCGATAATCCAATCGAGTTTTTTGGCTTCCCGAAGAGTTTTGGGGTCGGTGTCAGCTTGCAGATAAAGTGTCATCAAAGGGTCAAATGTGGATGAGGGACTTTGGGCTAGAATTCGTTTTCGATAATCAGAGGCTTCTTGGCAATTTACGATAGGTGGTTTTAAATTGGGCATTACCACAGTTCGATGAAAGCGCTCACTAGTATCTTTAACTGTTCGAGATAAAAATGCTTGATCTCGTAAGTGGCAGTGCCAATCATCAGGTCGAATTATTTCTAAGGTTTTTATCATGGACGGCTCTAAGTGCAGAATCTAAGTTGAAGAAACGGTATTGTAACAAATTTAAAGATTGTATTATACTGGGCCACCTTCAGACCTCTTCTAATATCCGAATAATATAAGGACTCAATATGAAAAACTTAGTCAAACCGCTACTAATTACAAGTTCATTGCTGTTTTCAATGAATTGTTGGGCGGCTGATAAAAAACTGAGTGAGGTTGTTAAGAGTAAAACTCAGCCTAAAGGCGTAATAGAGTCAGTAGGTGATAAGGGGAAGCTGGATAGGCCCTTATTTATCACCTCATTGGAAAAAGGGGCCACAGTCACTACCTCTCCTTATATTGGTTTACGCTCTGCTTATGATGCCAGTGATTTAACAGTGAATTTGCCTAGCATGAATGAAGATTTAGTATTGTTACAGCAGCGAAAAGATTTAGAGGATCATGCTGTTGCTGAAGGTTTGTCTTATGGAGACAAACCTATAGTTATGTTAAGCGGTATGATAACAGGACAGGGTGTGACAGGAGACGGCTATTCAAATACGGGTAATTCCGATATTAATATCAATAATATTGAAATTGATGTAAATCCGATTATGGGAACTTGGGCATCTGGTTTTATTGCTTTGAATTACGATAATTCTCGACCTAATTCAACTTCTGGTAATGTGGGGCGTTCGACTGATTCTAGGGTTTTTGTGTCTCGAGGCTTCTTAACTATCGGTAATTTGAATGAATCTCCTTTCTATTTTAGTTTAGGGCAAATGTATCTTCAGTTTGGTCGATATGCCAATAGCATGGTGACGAGTCCTTTGACCCAATCTTTAGCGCGAAGTTTGCAACGATCTGCCTTGATGGGATACAGCAATGGTAATCTTTACGGGGAAGTTTATGCTTATGGTGGCGATACTTATACGCATAATTCAAGGACTATTAACGAGGGTGGATTGAATGTGGGCTACCAAAATGATTTAGGTGAGCTTCACTATAATATGGGTACGGGCTTTATCAGCACCATGGCTGATGCTCAAGGTGCCATTAATAATAGCAACACCACTTCAAATCAGTTTGCAGGATTCGGTTCAACCACATCGACTGAGCAATTAAAACATAGAGTGCCTGGTGTCGATCTTCATAGTGAATTAACTTATGGCGATTATGGTTTTAATGCAGAATATATTAGTGCAATTCGTTCCTATGATTCTTCAAATATGAGCTTTAATGGAGCAGGAGCTACACCGAAGGCTATGTATTTAGAGGGCGACTATAATGTGACGATTCATAATAAGCCGACGACTTTTGCATTAACTTATGGTCGAACTTGGCAGGCATTGGCTTATAATCTGCCCGAGCAAAGTATAGCGGCTGTGGCGAGTGCCTCATTTTGGAAAGATACTATCGAAAGTATCGAGTTTCGCCATGATATTAATTACGGTGCAGGCACTACCGCTAACGGAAATGGTGGTACATCTGTGATGACACCTGATGGGCCAAGTCGTAATTCTGTGACGGCTCAAGTGGGTGTGTATTTCTAGGGATCCGTCTTATTCTCATACTCACACAAATCTTGAATCAAACAAGTTGAGCATAAAGGTTTTCGAGCAACGCAGACATAACGCCCATGCAATACTAACCAATGGTGAGCCGGAACCAAATACTCATTCGGAATGATTGCAGATAATTTTTTTTCCACAGCCAGCGGTGTTTTCCCGGCAGCTAAATGAGTTCGATTAGCCACTCTGAAAATATGAGTATCAACTGCAATTGTGGATTCTCCATAAAGTGTATTGAGAATAACATTTGCTGTTTTTCGTCCTACACCCGGCAAGCTTTCTAACTCCTCTCTAGTTTTGGGGATTTCAGAATTAAATTTTTCCACCAGAATTTGACAGGTCAAAAATATATGATGTGCTTTCGCATTGAATAAGCCGATGGTTTTGATTGCTTCACGTAATTTTTCTTCACCCATTTTCAAGATTGCTTTTGGAGTATTCGCATTTTTAAATAAATTGACGGTGGCTTTATTAACGCTCTTATCAGTTGCTTGAGCTGAGAGAATAACAGCGACCAATAATTCAAATGGATTATGATAAACCAATTCTGTAACAGGATTGGGATTTGCCATCTGAAATCGTTTGAATATTTCTAAGGTTTTTTTAGCATTCATTATTTTTGGTCTTTGATTGGATTCTTTTTAAAGCAGCCTCAATGGCATTTTTTCGATCGTTGATACTAAGGTCTAATGCAGGTGCTGTTTCAGATTCTTCAACAGTATCAGTGCGTGCAAGGTGCCATTCATAAAGTTTTCTAAAGTGTGATTGTCTTTCGGTTTTTTCTTCACGTGTGGGCTCAGGGATTGAGATTAAATCAATGCAATCGACGGGACAAGGTGCGATACAGAGTTCACAACCGCTGCAGTCTTTTTCTATGATGGTATGCATCGCTTTTGAGGCGCCTACTATGGCATCTAAAGGACAGGCTTGAATGCATTTGGTACAGCCGATGCATTCTTCCTCCCGAATTACAGCTCGTTGAGTGGGTTTTGTGAGCTCTTGCATTTTGGGTTCTAGAGGGCTGGTTTTTTGGCCTACTAAGGCGCCTAAAGCTCTGAGGGTTTCTATCCCCCCGGGCGGGCAAAGATTTATGGGTGCTAGATTTTCTGAGATAGCTGTCGCATAGGGATGGCATCCCTGGTAGCCACAAAGGCCGCATTGGGTTTGGGGTAAGAGGGCGTCTATTAGGTCGGCTAAAGGTTTCATCGCCCGTATCATAAAGAGTTTTTAGTAATTTGGCGATTTCTTGACATATCAGGTGCTCAAGGAGAGAATCATCGGCTCTCATTATGTGAGTGAGAGCCTTTATCAATATTTGGATTCGATATGAGCATGTCGCCATCAGTGGCAGTACTCCTTTGTACCTATCAAGGTGAACGGTTTTTGGTTGAACAACTGAATTCTATTCACTCCCAAGATCATCCTAATCTTAGTCTTTGGGTGAGCGATGATGGCTCTAAAGATCGAACGATCAGTCTCTTGGAAGAAGCCCAAGCTCAATGGGGAAGGGATAAGTTTTCTATAGTAAAAGGTCCTCAAAAAGGGTTTGTGGCTAATTTTCTTTCCTTAACTTCAAATCCTGAAATTCAAGCCGATTATTTCGCCTGGTCTGATCAAGATGATATTTGGGAAAAAGACAGAATTTCACGTGCTATCGCTTGGCTGAATACACTGCCAGCTACAGTCCCCGCTTTGTATGGCACACGTACTCGTTTGACGGATGAGAATGATTATGAGATAGGTTGCTCTTCATTATTTACAAAGCCTTTATCTTTTAAGAATGCTTTAGTGCAATCCATTGTGGGAGGTAATACTCTTGTTATGAATCATGCGGCTCGAGAGTTGATTTACCAAGCTTCAAAAGACAACCAAAAAGTCGCTTCTCATGAATGGTGGGCTTATATGTTGATTTCGGGTGCTGGTGGTGCTGTTTATTATGATCCATATCTTAGCATTCGTTATCGCCAGCATGGCAATAATGTTATGGGTGCCAATGTGAGTTTACATGCACGACTCTATCGACTATGGCAGCTATTCAATGGACAATTTAAAAAGTGGAATAGCTTAAATATTGAAGCACTGTCTCGTGTGCGAAATTTATTAACACCCGAAAACCAAGCTACCTTGGAATGTTTTTCTAAAGCTAGAAGTGGAAATCTGATATCTCGATTATGCAATTATCAGAAATCAGGTGTCTATCGACAACGCTTTCTCGATAACATAGCGTTATTTTTTTCGGTGATTATTAACAAACTTTAATTAGAGCTCTTCTTTGAGGCGGCATTAATGGCGCCTCTTGAAATTGAAAATTTTTTAGTTTTGAATTTTGGAGCCAGGCACCTTAATTCATTTAATCAGTTAGTTATAGATTGTGCTGACGGAGCCTGGCACCAAAATAACTAATTTATAGAGGTGCCCTTAATGGTCGATTTAGAATTAATCAAATCCTTGATTAAAAATGTGCCTGCTCCTTTGGGTTATTTGAAAGATCCTTGGTTGACTGATGCCAGTATTAAAAATATCCAAGGAGTGGGTCAAGCCCTCAATTTGGAAATTGAGTTACCTTATCCTGTCCAGGATATTCAGTCTAAATTGATCGAAGCTTTACAAAAAACCTTATCTGAAAAATTAAGAACTACACCTCAAATATCAATCGATTGGAAAGTTCAGTCTCATGCGGTGGGTAATATTCAGGGCGTTCCTGGGGTTAAGAATATTATTGCTGTCGCTTCTGGAAAAGGCGGTGTGGGTAAATCAACTACTACGGTAAATCTCGCTTTAGCATTGGCTCATCAAGGTGCTCGGGTCGGGATTTTGGATGCGGATATTTATGGGCCGAATCAGCCTCAGATGTTAGGTTCTACCCAAATCGGCCCTTTATCCTCTGATAAACAATTGGAACCCGTGGTTTTACATGGAATTCAATCGATGTCGATCGGTTATTTGATCGATACTAAAACACCGATGATTTGGCGGGGGCCAATGGTTAGCACGGCCTTGCAACAGCTTTTGCAACAAACCCAATGGGATGCGCTTGACTATCTATTGATCGACTTGCCTCCAGGGACAGGCGATATTCAACTGACTTTGACTCAAAAAGCCCCATTGAGTGGTGCTGTAATTGTGACTACCCCTCAAGATATCGCGATCTTAGACGCTCGAAAGGGATTGGAGATGTTTCGAAAACTCAAGGTTCCAGTATTGGGGGTGGTAGAGAATATGAGCCTTCATACTTGTTCACAGTGTGGGCATCAGGAGTCAATATTTGGAGCGGGGGGTGGAGACCATTTATCCCAAGAGTGCGAGACTGAGCTTTTAGGGAAATTGCCTCTGTCATTGGGGATTCGAGAGGATGCCGATCGTGGCTACCCTACTGTGCTGGCTAAGCCCGAAAGCCTGGAGGCTCAAATCTATTTAGAAATCGCACGTAAGATTGCAGTAAAATTAGCTAGGCAATCGGTTAACTACGCCGTAAAATTCCCTAAGATTGTAGTGGAATAGTTTTTAAGGATACCTAATGTCAATCAAATCAGATAAATGGATTCGCAGAATGTCATTGGAGCATGAAATGATTGCTCCTTTTGAACCGACTCAAATCAAGCAGTCAGCCCATGGGAAAATCATCTCTTATGGGACTTCCAGCTATGGTTATGATGTTCGATGCTCTCGAGAGTTTAAGGTGTTCACCAATATCAATTCAGCTATTGTGGATCCTAAGGCTTTTGACCCCAATAGTTTTGTAGATGTTGAGAGTGATGTTTGCATCATTCCCCCCAATTCTTTTGCACTCGCGCGCACGGTGGAATACTTTAAAATTCCCCGTAGTGTTTTGACGATTTGCCTCGGTAAATCGACTTATGCGCGATGCGGCATTATTGTGAATGTGACGCCTTTGGAGCCCGAATGGGAAGGGCATGTGACTTTGGAGTTTTCGAATACGACAACCTTGCCTGCGAAAATTTATGCAAATGAAGGTGTGGCACAAATGCTATTTTTTGAATCCGATGAAGTCTGTGAAGTTTCTTATAAGGATCGAGGTGGGAAATATCAAGGGCAAACTGGGGTCACATTGCCAGAAGTATAATGTTAGATTCGGGCCTGTAGGAAATTTTAATGATTGAATTAAAGAATATTGTTAAGCGCTATCAAATTCAAGGTAGAGAAATCACTGCGCTGGCCAATATTAATTTAAAAATTGAGAAGTCTGAAATCTATGGGGTCATTGGTCGAAGTGGTGCGGGCAAAAGTAGTTTGATTCGCTGCGTTAATCTTTTGGAGCGCCCTAGTTCAGGGGAAGTTTGGGTGAATGGCCAAGAGCTTCAGAAACTTTCTGCTGAAGAATTGAGAATAGCTCGTCACCAAATGGGCATGGTATTTCAGCACTATAATCTACTGAATACTCGAACCGTTTTTGAAAATATTGCTTTGCCCTTAGAATTTTTAAATGAAAAATCCACTGCTGTTAAAGAAAGAGTCATGGATTTGCTTAATCTAGTAGGATTAACTGAAAAAGCGCATGTTTATCCGAATCAATTGAGTGGCGGTCAAAAACAAAGAGTGGCGATCGCAAGAGCATTAGCCACACAGCCTAAGATCTTATTATGCGATGAAATGACTTCGGCATTGGATCCTGAAACGACTTACTCGATATTGAAATTAATTAAATCCATTAACCAAAAACTTGGGGTAACGGTGCTTTTAATTACTCATGAGATGCAGGTGATTAAAGAGATTGCCGATCGAGTCGCGGTGCTTGAAAATGCAGAAATTGTAGAAGAGGCTCGAGTCATTGATTTATTTGCGAGGCCTAAATCGCCTATTACTAAAAGTCTATTGAATTCGGCTATTAAACTTGAGCTTCCTCCGTCTATTCAAGCCCAGCTTGTTGAAAAACAGTTGCCCGATACACATCCGATTTTCCGTATAGAATTTGTCGGTGATGTGGCTTCAAAGCCTATTATCGATGAGTTGACTCACCGATTTAAAATCAGAGTGAATATTTTACAAGCCAACTTAGATTATTTGCGAGATGAGTTGCTGGGTGTGATGATTCTTTCGATGAATGCGGGTTCTGAAGAAATTGAGCGAGCCGTCGTGAGTTTGAAATCTTTAGGCATCTCCGTTGAATGTTTAGGTTATTCGAAGTGGTAGGAGCAGTGATGAATTCTTTAGTTTGGCCCTTAATTCTTCAGTCGATTTCTCAAACCTTGTTAATGGTTTTAATGTCAGGATTGGTCGCTATTCTGATAGGATTTCCGTTAGGGATTTTATTGTGGGCCACGCGCGAAAATCAGCTGATGGAAAATCCCTGGTTGAATAAAACTTTGGGAGTGGTGGTTAATATTATTCGATCGGTTCCTTTTGTGATTTTAATGGTCGCTATAATTCCCTTTACTCGTTTCATTGTGGGAACTTCTATTGGAACTGGTGCTGCGATTGTGCCGCTCGCCGTTTGTGCTTTTCCATTTGTTGCTCGAATTGTTGAGAATGCAATGAATGAAGTCGGTGGAGGATTGATTGAAGCTTCGCAGGCAATGGGTGCTACGAGTCAACAAATTATTTTTAAGGTCATGGTTCCTGAAGCATTGCCGAATATTGTGAATGGATTGGCTTTGATGCTGATCACCTTAATAGGCTACTCCGCTATGGCAGGTGCAGTCGGTGGTGGTGGTTTAGGAGACCTTGCTATTCGCTATGGATATGAACGATTTGAGCTGGGAATAATGTTAATCACTGTGCTAATCTTAGTCGTGATGGTGCAATTGATTCAATGGATAGGCGATTATTTGGCGAAGCGTTTAGCTCATGGAAATTCACGTTAATAAGGTGAGAAAGAGATGATTAATAAAATTAAACAAGTTTTTATAATGGCGTTTCTTGGATTAATGACGGCCTGCAGCAATCAAGATGATCCGAATACTGTTAAAGTTGGGGTTATGTCAGGTCCGGAAGAGCAATTGATGGAAGTGGCTCAGGCAGTTGCTAAGCAAAATTATGGGCTGAATATCCAAATTGTGAGTTTTTCTAATTATAATATGCCTAATGCTGCTTTGAGCGATGGCAGCATTGATGCCAATATGTTCCAGCATCTCCCCTTTTTACAGGCACAGATGGCGAACCAAGGTTATAAGCTGGTGTCGATTGGCGAGACTTTTGTGTATCCCATGGGGCTTTATTCACGGCAAATTACGGAACTAGGTCAGCTCCAGGAAGGGGCAGTCGTTGCTATTCCGAATGATCCTACTAATGAAGCTCGGGCTCTAGGTTTACTGCAATCAGCAGGATTAATTACCTTAAAGCCAGATGCTGGCGTCAGTGCGACCACTCAAGATATTATCTCGAATCCTAAAAATTTAGAAATCGCCGAGATGGATGCCGCCCAGCTGCCCCGAGCTTTGAATGATACTGCATTAGCCGCTATTAATAGTAACTATGCCATCGCAGCAGGACTTTCAGCTGTTAATGACGCCCTATTTTCGGAAGGCGATGATTCAGAGTATGCCAATTTGATCGTGGTCCGTCAGGGCGAGGAAAATGATTTGCAACTGAATGAATTGGTTTTAGCTTTGCACTCCCCAGAAGTCCTTCAAAAGGCTAAGGAGCTTTTTGGTGATGATGCAATTCCTGCCTGGCCTGTGGCTAATAACTCGAATAATTCTGTGATGCAAAGTTCAACTGAACAGACAGCGAAAATTCAGCTTCAGGAAGAAATGCCGTCTTGATCAGGGTAATTCCAGGGTTTTTGACTATACTTAAAAAAGACTTCTAAATTGCCAGAAGGCACAAGACGGCTTAGTCGGTAGGTCGGTGCTAATGATAAGAAAGGTGCCTGGCACCTTTCTTATTAAGAGGTGCCTGGCACCAAAATCACAAATTAATCTTCAGAATCACCCAACTCATCCACAATCGGACAAGTACTCTCATTCACCCGATCTCTTAGATCTTTGCCGGGTTTGAAATGAGGGGTGAGCTTAGCTTCGGTAAAGACTCTTTCACCTGTTTTAGGATTATGAGCTTTACGAGGTGGACGGTAATGACAGCTTAAACTTCCAAACCCACGAATCTCAATTCTCTCCCCGGTGCTTAGAGTTTCGCTCATGGATTCTAAGATATGGTTAATCCCAAGCTCCACATCTTTAAGAGAAAGCGAGGGTTGCTTTTCAGCAATAATATTGATGAGTTCCGATTTGACCATTAGATTGTACCTGTTTGACTAAAGATTTGATGCATATTGTACACTATTTGGGGTCGATAGAAAAAGAAATTTGAATGCCTTTGGCGGGAAGTTCTTGATCGGCAAAGCGAATTTCAGTACCTGATACCATTAATTCCCCTGTGGCAAGCCAACCCAAGAGTTGAGGATACATCTGATTTTCCAGTTTTAAAACTTTCTCCGCTAGCGAAAGAGAGGTTTCTCCAGCTTCAATGGGCACTTGAGCTTGAGCCAAAATAGGGCCCGTATCTAATCCGAGATCGACGAGGTGAATGCTGGCGCCATGAATTTTTTCCTGGTTTTCTAAGGCTCGTTTATGCGTATTGAGTCCAGGATAAAGGGGGAGCAGAGAGGGGTGGATATTTAAAATTCGTCGAGGGTAATGCTTCACAAAAACCTCACTGAGCTGACGCATAAAACCGGCTAAAACGATCCATTCAGGTGCATAAGGATCGATGATTTCAATCATGGCTTGATCAAAGATTTCTCGAGAGGGATAGTGGGTATGAGGTAATATGTGGGTTGGGATCCCAGCCCTCTTCGCCAATTGGAGGCCTAGTGCTTCAGGATTGTTGCTGATTACAGCGGCTATTTCGATGGGCAGCCCTTCTGCTGCTGCCTGAATCATCGCTTGTAAATTACTGCCGCGCCCCGAGATCAGCGCCACAATCTTCATTTTTTTTAGACTCAAGTGAGCACTACCTCGGGATTAGAATTTGAGCTCTGTTCAAGATGTCCAATAATCCAGGCTTTTTCTCCCAAGGATTCTAAAATGGTTAAGGTTTCAGTAGCATTGGTGGATGGAACGACTAATACCATTCCAATGCCCATGTTGAAACTGCGATACATCTCGGTTTCAGAGATGCTGGCTTTGGATTGCAGCCAATCAAATAATGCCGGTCTTTCCCAGCTCTTAGTATCCACAATCGCTTGGATATGAGGCGGCAATACCCGAGGCAAATTATCCAAAATACCGCCTCCCGTGATATGAGCCATTGCATGCACGGGGACTTTCTTAATTAAATCGAGTATGGATTTTACATAGATTCGAGTCGGTTTTAGTAAGACTTCACCCAAGGTGGTGCCTTCAAAATCGAGATCAAGAGATATCGCATTTGCTTCGAGTATTTTGCGGATTAATGAATAACCGTTGGAATGAGCGCCTGAGGAAGCGAGACCGATTAATAGATCAGTAGGCCCTACTTTTGATCCATCGATAATTTCAGATTTTTCAACTATACCGACACAGAATCCAGCGAGATCATAATCATCACCTTGATACATGCCCGGCATTTCAGCAGTTTCTCCTCCGACTAAAGAAGCTCCAGCCAATTCGCAACCTTCAATGATACCTTTAAGAATGGCATTGGCTTGAATAGGATTTAAATGTCCTGTTGCAAAGTAATCTAAGAAAAATAAGGGTTCAGCACCTTGGGTCAATACATCGTTCACACACATGGCGACGAGATCAATCCCGATAGAGTCGTGACGGTTCAGGCCCGTGGCCAATTTCAACTTGGTCCCGACACCATCGGTCCCAGAAACTAGAACGGGTCGTTGATAACCTTCTGGTATTTCAAAGAGTGAGGCAAATCCACCAATCCCACTTAAAACTTCGGGGCGATGAGTACGTTGAGCCATTTGTTTCAATGAACCGATAAAAGCATCCGCTTTTTCAATATCAACCCCAGCTTGTCGGTAATCTAATTCGACTTTATTGTCATTTTTCAACAATTGGGTACTCCCGCTAGTTAAACCTACGCTATAATATACCGGTTTCAACCTAGGGGGTAGATATGCAGAGTCGCTTGATCCGAGTATTTTTTTTAAGTTTGTTTTTCTTAAGCGCTGCTGTGAGTGCTGAGGAAACTAGTCCTCCCTATTCCGCTAGTTTAGAAATCACCGATCGAACCCCAGAGGCTTTGACAAAGGTGTTGCCTGAAGCCGTTAAGCAAACATTGCTGCGATTAACAGGGAGCGAGACCATTATCGATTCACCGGCTGTTAAAAAAGCATTGCCTCATGCAGAGCAGTGGATCAGCAGTTATCATTATGAGAATCGTACAGAGGCGGGAGAGACTAAACTTTGGGTGGATATAGATTTTGATCATAAGTCTATCGATCAACTGATTAAAGGAACTGAAGTGACTGTTAAGAGTGAAAGTGGTGCAGCCTCTCCATCTTCTGAAACTGTGCGTGATTTTGAAGTTGAAATTGTAGGTATTAAAGATCTGGATGATTATGCGAAAATTAATCAGTCTCTTTCGCAGTTGCAGTTAATTCAGCAGGTGGAAATGGCAGGAGTGAATCCCGATGGCATGTTGATTAAAATTAAAACCACAGGAACTGAGGCTGAGCTCATTGAAGTATTAAATGGTACTAAAGAGTTGGTTCAAGAAACGATAGAGCAGCCAGATGGAACTTCAAAAGTGCTTCGTTATCGTTGGGCTTTATATGACTCACCCCAGGAGCAATAAAGTTTGACGCAACTTAGTCTAGGTATTGCTCTTCGAGAGTCAGCCACTTTTGAAAATTTTTATGAAGGTGGCAATATTGTATTGTTGAAGGCTTTAAAAGAGATGATTGCTAACAGCGGTGAATCTTTTCTGTATTGTTATGGATCTGAAGGCGTTGGTAAAACACATTTACTACAAGCTTATTGTCATGCTACGACTGATTTAAAACAGAATACCTTTTATCTGCCGTTGAAATCTCACTTGGAATTTTCACCGGGTGTTTTGGAGGGATTAGAACAATTCGATACGGTTTGCTTGGATGATATCGATGCGGTTGTGGGGATTTTAAATTGGGAAGAAGCTTTATTTCATCTTTATAATCGTACACGGGAACAAGGGGCTCGTTTGATTGTGACGGCTGAACGAACGCCTCAACAATTAGAGGCGTTATTGCCTGATCTACAATCTCGTTTATTTTGGGGGCTGGTGTTGGGTGTTCAGGAGCTTTCAGATGCAGAAAAAATTGAGGCGTTGAAAATTCGTGCGGGGCAGAGGGGATTTGAATTGCCTACTGAAGTCGCTCAATATATTTTGAATCATCAATCGCGCAATATGAGGGATTTATTTGCCTCATTGGATGTGTTGGATAAGGCTTCGATGGTGGCTCAGCGTAAATTGACGATTCCTTTTGTGAAATCTATTTTGGGTTAATAGGTTGGTCCCAAATGTGGGTTAGTCCCGATGTAGGTTGGTGCCAAGCGCCAGCGCGGCCCAACAACCCCATTCTTTACCACTTGACTTTTTGGCCTTCGCACCCTAAGGTTTGCGGTTCTCAATTATTCGGGGTGTTTCCATGATTTCTACAGCTAATATAACGATGCAATTTGGCCCCGAGCCTTTATTTGAAAATGTTTCTGTTAAATTTGAGACCGGTGGGCATTTTGGCCTTATCGGTGCCAATGGTTGCGGTAAATCCACCTTTATGAAGATTTTATCGGGGTCTTTGGCTTCTACCTCGGGTTCTGTGATCACGGGCCCTGGCCAACGAATTGGTACATTGGGTCAGGATCAATTTGCTTTTGAAGAATACCGTACCTTAGATGCCGTCATGATGGGGCATGCTGAGCTTTGGCAAATCATGCAAGAGCGTGATCAGATTTATTCTAAAGCGGAAATGACTGAAGCCGATGGGATGAGAGCCGGTGAATTAGAATCCCGATTCGCGGAGATCGATGGTTATACGGCTGAATCAAGAGCCGGTGAATTATTGATGGGTGTCGGTATTCCTTTGGAGCTTCATAATCAACCGATGAGTGCAGTGGCACCTGGTTTAAAGCTCCGTGTTTTATTGACCCAAGTTTTATTCTCAGATCCCGATATTATGTTGCTTGATGAACCGACGAATAACTTGGATATCGATACCATTCGTTGGCTGGAAAGCGTGCTTCAAAATTGTAAAAGCACCATGATTATTATTTCGCATGATAGACACTTTTTAAATAGTGTTTGTACGCATATGGCGGATTTAGATTACGGCGAAATTCGAGTCTATCCCGGTAACTACGATGACTATATGTTTGCCTCTACCAGTGTGCGAGAAAAATTATTAACCGATAATGCACGCAAGCAAGCTAAGATCAGCGAACTCCAAGCTTTCGTCAGCCGATTCTCGGCGAATGCTTCCAAAGCGAAACAGGCGACTTCTAGAGCTCGTCAGATTGAAAAAATCAAATTAGATGATGTGAAACTTTCCAGTCGAAAGAGTCCTTATATCCGTTTCGATCAAGGTAAGAAATTATTTCGATTAGCTTTGGAAGTTAAAAAATTAGCCAATGGATTTGGCGATGATATCTTATTTAGCGGTGTTAATTTAGATTTAGAAGCAGGTCAAAGATTGGCGGTCATCGGTGCTAATGGTATCGGTAAAACCACACTATTGCGCACCATTATGGGAGAACTTCCCTGGAAAAAAGGCATGGTGAAATGGTCTGAAAATGCTTCCATCGGATATTTTGCGCAACATCATGAGCATGATTTTGAGGAAAATCTCAATCTTTTTGATTGGATGTCTCAATGGGGTGCTGCAGGAGATGATGAACAAGTGATCCGAGGTACTTTGGGGCGTTTACTATTTTCAGGCGATGATATTAAAAAAAGTGTGAGAGTCCTTTCAGGTGGTGAAAAAGGCCGCATGTTGTTTGGAAAATTAATGCTGCAACGTCCTAATGTATTAGTGATGGATGAACCTACGAATCATATGGATATGGAATCGATCGAAGCTTTGAATTTGGCTTTAGAAAATTATGAAGGTACCTTGATTTTTGTCAGTCATGACCGAGAATTTGTTTCCTCACTCGCCACGCGAATTATGGAACTCACGCCGACCGGTGTTGTAGAATATGGCGGTACCTACGAAGAATATTTGAGAAGCCAAGGGAAAGTGTAGTCTAGATTTTACAGCGGGACTATATAATATGTAGGGTGGGCAAAGCGCTAGTGTGCCCACCGTTCAACATATTCTTTTATTAAAAAAAGAATAAGATTGGTGGGCTCGCCCTGCGTGAAGTTTATCAAGAATTTAAGCTAAGTATTTTTGCAGGGCTTAGCACCACCCTAAATGTGTAGGTTGGTCCCAAGCGAAGCGCGGGCCAACATTCTTTTTTGAACCATAAATACATCTACGTTTGATATCGGGAGACTCCCATGCAAGAAAAAATCCTAGCCGTTAAATCCTACCTCCAGGACTTCCAAAACCAAGTTTGCAAAATGGTCGAAGCCGAAGACGGCGCTTCGAAATTTTTCCATGACGCTTGGCAACACGCACAAGGTGGGGGGGGTGAAAGTCGAATTTTGACTGGTGGAAAAATCTTTGAGCAAGCAGGGGTTAATTTTTCACATATCACCGGACTAAAACTCCCCAAAGCCGCGACTGAAAAACGCCCTGAATTAGCCGATTCCCAATTTCAAGCGCTCGGTGTTTCTTTAGTCTTGCATCCATTAAATCCATATATTCCGACTACTCATGCCAATATTCGCTTAATAGTCGCCGAAAAGAATACAGGTGAAACGATTTGGTGGATGGGCGGCGGTTTTGATTTAACACCCTATTATGGATTTGAGGAAGATTGCCAGCATTGGCATCAAATGGCTTCAAAAGCCTGTGAGCCATTTGGCGAAACTATTTATCCACGATTTAAAGCTTGGTGTGATGAGTATTTTTATTTGAAGCATCGAAATGAGCCACGAGGCATAGGGGGATTATTTTTTGATGATCTCAATGAATGGGGGTTTGAACAGACCTTTGAGTTTATGCAAAGCGTGGGCTCTCATTTTATCAAAGCTTATCAGCCCATCGTCTGTAAACGAAAAGCCCTAGCCTATGGTGAGCGAGAGAGAGATTTTCAGCTCTATCGTCGAGGGCGTTATGTGGAGTTTAATTTAATTTATGATCGAGGAACTTTGTTTGGCTTGCAGTCCGGCGGCAGGACGGAATCCATCTTGATGTCCCTGCCCCCTGTTGTGAACTGGCATTACAATTGGAAACCTGAGCCCAATACCGAAGAAGCAAGATTATATACGGAATTTTTGGTGCCCAAAGATTGGATCTGAAGGATTCGGGATTAGTTGATCTTATTGCAAACTTCAGAGCCCGTTGTTCCCTTACCCAATTGAGCCCAAGGACCTGACAATTTTTTGCCAGCTTCTAATACCGTCATGGCTTGCACACCGACCTTAGTTAATTTTGTTCTATCTTGATAAGCGAGAGATAAAATATTATCGGTCAAAATAGCAACGCCGACATCACTTTTGTCATCACTAGTGCCTTCAGTAATTGAATATAGATCATCATTAGTTTTAGTAATCGTAATAGTGGAGTCAAAGTTTCGTGGGGTATAGGGGTCATGGCCCGTGCATTGATATTTCCCGGTGATATCAATAGAATCTATTGAAGGTTTTGCAAGGGCATCGAAAGAAAATAAACAAAGAATAGCGGCTAAAACCCATGAAATCCGAATGTACATGATATCTCCTTGATTAGTATATGTAGCCTAAATAATATAGTATTAAGGTCTTGTTTAAGCAAGTTTATTAGGAGTTGTTGATGGAGTTGGTAGAATTTAATCGAGAGTCATTTGATTTGGATCCTGTATCTGGATTGATAGTCGGCATACCATTTTATTCTTCTCCTCACTACAATCATCGCCCTTTTGAAACAGAAATTAATCTTTTAGTTATTCATGATACTGAGATAGTGGCTTCAGATGAGCAGGACTATCAAGCATCGCTCGTTCATTATCTATTTACAGCACAGTATGAAAAACTCAAAGATGAATATCGAACCGATTATCATCAATTATTTCCCACGGGAGAAATCGGCGATGTATCAGCTCATTTAGTGTTGAGGCGCACAGGGGATGTAATTCAATATGTCCCTTTTAATCATCGAGCTTGGCATGCAGGGGTTTCAGAATTTGAAGGGTGTGAAAATTGCAATGATTTCTCGATTGGAATTGAATTAGAAGGCTATGCCAATCGAAAAGATTTTCCGTATACCGACATTCAGTATCATGAGCTGGCTAAATTGACAGTCGCGATTCTCAATACTTATCCTAAAATTACTTTGGAGAGAATCGTAGGGCATGAAGATATTGCGCGCCCTCTTCATCGTAAATCAGATCCTGGTCTTACTTTTGACTGGGGTTATTATCGTCAATTGATTGAGGATTATCGGTAATGCATTTAGAGGGATATGCTTTTATTTTTTATAGTTTAGGTTTAATTGGAACAGCCGTTTTCGCCATCAGTGGTGCTCTATGTGCCATTAAAAATAAAATGGATTTAGCTGGGGTGCTCGTCATTGCTTTTATAGTCGGTAATGGAGGAGGTACTTTACGTAGCATGTTGTTAGGGCAAGGCGCCGTTTTTTGGATTGATCAGACTATTTACGTAACAGTAGCAGTTGGGGCAGGATTTTTAACGGCGATGCTTGCCTTGTTTTTTAAGCGGATGGCGAGGCATCATCACTACTTGAAACGATATTCATCATTGCTGAATAAAATTTTGTTAATTGCCGATGCAGTAGGCTTGGGAGTGTTTTCTGTCGCTGGAGCGCAGATTGCTTTGGAAGCTGGGGTCGGTGCAGGCGTTGCGATCATAATGGGAATTGTGACGGGTGTTGGGGGTGGGATTTTACGGGATATTTTATGCAATGAAGTGCCGTTGATTTTCAAAGGTGATATTTATGCGACGGCAGCTTTTTTAGGTTCTATTACCTATGTCAGTTTGCTTCATGTGTTTAGTCAAAATGTGGTGATTACTCTGAGCGTTTGTTCGGTGCTTTTGATCCGATTAGTGGCGATTTTCTGCAATCTCAATCAGCCTGTTGCATAAATTTATTCTTTTCATTGCTCGCATACCTAGGACAAACCCGTCGTCCTCTGGCTTGACCAGAGGATCCAGTTCTTTTTTCAAAATGCTCATTGTGACCTTCTTTGTTAGTCTACTACGAAGACGATGGCGACTCAAAAAGCCCAGGTTGATATAACCGTTCATTGAACGTTACAAAATTATCGGCTATATTTGGTTTCAAGCTAATAACCCATCTATTTTACATAAGATTAACTCGTTAACTAAAAACAAAAAGTTAATATTTGATTGGAGTAGAATGTCATTCAAATTCATTTTTATTGTGAATACAGGAGTGAATCATGAGAGCCCTTGGAGCCCTTCTATCTACTGTAGCTGATTTTTTAGGCACAATTATAGCACCGACTCCCACAGACCCTACGCCAGAGAGTCCAGTTAATCTTGTTCCTGAATTTAAAATTGCTTGTTTTAATTTGACAATTCCTGAAGTTAGATTTCTTCCTGGAGAGATTATGCCATCAGGCAAAATAAAGGGAGGATGGGGGGGAATGGGCTTTCAGAGTTTAGTTGTACCAATTCATGGTAGAAGTATTAAGTTACAGTTGTCGGGTATGGCGATTCTAGCTACAAACGAACGTTATCATCACTTGGCACCTCAATATTACAGCCACGCTGCTGCCGCATTATTTATTTTAGACTTTAGGATTGAATCTCGTTCTTTCAATGAACAACTCTCTCTATTAAGAACTTGGTTAAGAGAATTGGAAACAATGGGACCAGAAAATATAATTTTTTTTATTGGTTATATGGACGGGGGGCTTAAGTCAGAATTTTATAAAAGAGAGTTAGATGCAATTTTGGAAAGCCGTTCATCTTCTGATCGATGTTACAAGGCACCTATTGGCCCTAATCGTCAAGGTGATTTGAGAGTCATAAATGAATTAGCAGAACTGCTTTATTCACGCCATTCTCCGAAACATGAGGATCATTTTCTCGAAGGCTTGATTCCTCCATCCCCTCCCCCTCCTCCAGCATCTGCACCTGCCGCATCAGCAAGGCCGAGTCCCACCCTGACTCTAACTCCTTCTTTAACAAGACCTGCGGGCACTACGGCAGCAGCTCCAACAGCTCGAGG
>CAIQCE010000047.1 GCA_903870185.1 uncultured Gammaproteobacteria bacterium | reverse complement strand
GAGCCGCATAATTGCCAATTTCATCTTTGGGGTGGGGTTGTGCATCTAACTCGACAACCGTGGTATTAATGGGTTCTGGCATTCTTATAACCTCATTCAATTCAATTGAATCAACTTGAATTTAATTATAGGTAATAAAGCTGAAGATAACCTTAAATATTGAGATTTTTTTAGAGTTAAGCTCTCTAAAACTGTCGCCCCTGCACAGGGGTGACAGTTTTGGGGATGAAAATATTTTCAGAGGTGGTTAAATTTACCTATGGCCACCTGCAGCTATACCATGACCAGCTTCTTGAGCATGAGGTAACCCATCTTCACCCCCTGGTCTTTGAGGCTGATTTGCATTCGGGTTTCGTGGTCTTGCTTTGATTTTTTTCCAAAAATGTGGATCTCGAGGGGAATGATTAGGGTCAGATTTATTGGTAGTAGGTGCAGGTGCAACATGGCTGCGAGGAGCTGCAAGAGGACTGCTAAGGCCATCTCCCTGCCATGACATAGTAACAGAGCTCGCGTCGGAAGGGGTATCACCTGCTCTGCGACGACGCCGAATTGGCGGCTGAGTGGATGGCATCAAAGGCACGACATCCCGATCTTGTTCTTCCTCTTCCTCTTCAAAAATAGCAGTCATTGCAGAAACAGTGCTTAGGTTTTGACCACCTTCAGTGCCTACAATTGGGCTCTCAGCTAAAGGATCGGCTATAGAAGCTGGGATTTTATCTAATTTATCCAACTGAACCCATTCGGCATACAATCCATTAAATTCCGCATTCAAATATGTAGGGTAATTAGCGGCTTCCTTGAGCGCCTGATTCGTTCTTTCAAGATTTTTGTTATCCAGAAATTGGCATAAGCGTATCATGGCCCAAAGTCCGCTCATGATAGCCAAGGCTGCAATAACAGAGGGGGTGTTCACTGCAATGACAGCGACAGTGCTAATACCGGATAAGATCGCGACAAACATTAGAGCGAGCCTGACGATTAACATTCCAGTACCGCCAGGTCCTACTAGCATCATGATTCGATTGAAAATCATTTTGACAGCGGTCCACAAAACGATGTTCCAAGGTCTGTCTTTAGTGTCGAACTTCACCATAAAGGATAAATTATCGTAGAGCTTTATTGTTCTAGGGATGTGCTTAGCTTTGATGCCTAGTTTTTTCCGTGATTCAGCAACGGCCTTTCGAGCTCTCAATACGAGTTTTTCTAAATTAAGAATTTCATTGCAGAGCTCCGTATTAGCTTCGAATCCTTCAATGGCCTTTTGACGAATTCCCTCATCACTCGAAGCTTTTCGATAACCATAAGCTGCAAAAGTAAATGCGCAAACGAGGCTCACCGCAAACCACGCAAGATTTCCAAATTGCATCGGGACTGAGAAATAATTACCGAGTAAATCAAATAAAGGCCATTGACAGAGGAAACCGACGATAAAACCAAATACAAATTGAATTAATACCCAGACATATATTCGAATTTTTGATTCCCAGGGGGAATTTTTGATATTGGCAATTTGGTAATTGCCGACGAAGAAATCTCGGGCCTTAATCCAAGCTCTCTTCATAAATCCAGCAGTTTCTAGAGGTTCATCTGGAATGGCATCTAACATAGGCGATTGTTTTAATTTATCCACACTCAAAGCGTCTGCTTCCAGTTTTTTCGCTAATGCCGCTTTAGTTAAAATAGCTGTCAAGTCATTATTTTGATCGGTGACGGAATAACGTCTTTTACGATAGGCTAGAAATGCTTGTCCGAGGTATTGCAGTGCTCCTAAAATCATAGGCAGTGCAAAGGCTATGTATGGAGAACCCCAAGCAATTTCTGATCCAACTGCCATCCCTCCAGTCATAGTAGCGATAAACCATATGATCCAGAAATACATCGCCGCACCGAAGAATAAGTGTCGAGCTTGAGTTAAAGCATTTTCCATGAAAAACCAGGCTATTTGGCGAGCAGGGAGTCGTTTTTCAATCGGTTTGGCATTGGGATCTTGATTTTTAAACAAATCCACACAAGATTGTCGAAGCCATCTAAAATAATTAGCCCAAGTATTTTCTTCGATGAGTCTTTCCGTGAGGGTGATTTTGTTCAATTTATCGACTCGGATTTGTTCCATCAGCTTTTGATAATCCATGTCATAATCATTGCTGCGACGATCATTTTGAAGTCGAGTAAATTTTTTAATATGATCGTCATTGGTAATGACATTTTCGATGACCATCGCTTTGCCATTAAGCTCAAAAAGTGCGGCAAAATAGAGTTTATTGTAATCATCTTTCTTTCGAATGATTTCTGATGAATAGAGCTTTATAGTGTGTTCACCAGCATCAAACTCATGCTCTTCTTCTGCCAGTGTTTTGAAGGCAAGATGAATTTTGCGCTCGGAAGTTTTGATTTCGTTTTGATCCAGCAGCGTGATTAGATCTCTGGATTTAACAAAGAAACCCCGAATAAAACTGCTGAGAAAAATAACACCCATGCCGGCTAGTAGCACTGCTCTTATTTCTGCGGGAGCTGTGGTCCACAAGATATCAAGATCATCAAGTATAGCCGTGCCTACACGAGCTGGGGTCGCAATTTCTTGGTCGATCATATTAACGGTTTTGTCGAAACCATAGAGAATGGCAGCAATTCGAGCAGCTGTTTTATCAACATCTTTAGGCCGGTTAAAGTTCGATGTGTTCGCAAGAATTAGCTGCTTAATTCGGTTAGCTCTTTCTTCGGGGGTTTTGCATAAAGCCAATTCTGGGGCAGGCATGATTGTCACCTATTTTTTAAACATATTTAGCTACAATATTGAACATGCAATATTAAGGAATTATTAAAAAGGTTATGGAATTGCTTGAATAAAATAATTCTATACCAGGAAACTACTATATGCACCTGGTATTTTTACGTTGAAAGGCAATTCGAGCCCAGCCATCTTCTGTTTTAATTTCAAATTGCTGGAATTGAGGTTGATAACATTCTAATAGTTTGGAGACTTCATGTTCCATTAACCCCGACAATAGGAGGGTGCCTGAAGGTTTGAGTAATGCGATTAAGATAGGTGCTAATTCTAATAGGGGGTTTGCTAGAATATTGGCGATTAATAAATCGACTTTTAATTCAGGCAGTTCATGAGGAAGGCTGATCGATAATGTATCTGTTAAGTCAGGGTTGAGTGCAGCATTGTTACGAGTGGATTCTAAGGCCTGAGGGTCGAGATCTGTTGCCCAAACACTTTGAGCACCTAAAGCTGCAGCCGCCAAAGCCAGGATCCCAGAGCCACAGCCATAATCGATAACAGTCTGATTAATGGGTGGGTGAAAGGCTAAATAATCTAAACATAATCGAGTGGTGGGGTGAGTCCCTGTGCCAAATGCTAGTCCAGGATCGATGCGAACTTCAGCGAGAGAATGTTGATTAGATTCCAGCCAACTAGGATAAATCGATAATCGATTTTCAAAATGTATCGGTTGAAAATAAGATTGAGTAAGCCTGACCCAATCTTCTTCTTCGACTATTTCAACTTTGTATTCAAAATCGGCAAATCCTGAAAGCCATTTCAGTTCATCAATAATAAGCCCTGGATCTTGAGTGCCTGGATAAAGCGCTTCAATTCGAGTTTCTTGCCACAAAGGACTTTGGTCGGGGAGTAATTGAAATAATTCTTCTTCACCGCCATCCACTAGACTAACGGATAGAGCATCTAAAGATTCTAATAGATCAGTGAGAAACTCCGCTTGATCAGCGGAGCTTTTGATGGAAATTTTGATCCAGTGATTAGGCTTGTTCACTCTTCAATTTCTTTTCTAAGTAGTGAATATTTTGAGCCCCTTTCTTGAAGAGTTCATCTTGCAATAATTTTTCATGAAGAGGGATATTCGTTTTGATGCCTTCGATCACCGTTTCATGCAAAGCGATTTGCATTTTCTTCAACGCGATTTCTCGAGTTTCTCCATAGGTGATTATTTTGGCGATCAGAGAATCATAATGTGGTGGTACTTTATAACCGCTATACAAATGAGAATCTACTCTGACGCCTGGCCCACCAGGAGGATGAAAGTGAGTGATGGTGCCGGGACATGGCATAAAATTATTCGGATCTTCCGCATTGATTCGACACTCCAAAGCATGTCCTTTGAAATGTACGTCACTCTGTTGAATAGTGAGTGGGACACCGGCTGCTACTCGAATTTGTTCCTTGATCAAATCGATTCCTGTAATTAATTCAGTGACAGGATGTTCGACTTGAATCCGAGTATTCATTTCGATGAAATAAAATTCTCCATTTTCATAAAGGAATTCGAATGTGCCGACCCCTCTGTAATTAATTTCGATGCAAGCTTTCGCACAGACGGAGCCGATTCGTTGACGCTGTTCAGAAGTGATTCCTGGAGCAGGCGCCTCTTCCAAAACTTTTTGATGGCGTCGTTGCATGGAGCAATCACGTTCTCCGCAATGAACCGCATGACCTTGGCCATCTGCTAAAACTTGAACTTCAATATGGCGAGGATTTTCTAAAAATTTTTCCATGTAAACTTCATCGTTTCCAAAAGCCGCTGCCGCTTCAGTTTTGGTCATAGCGATAGAGTTAAGTAATTCTTCTTCCGATCGAACGACTCGCATGCCTCGTCCACCACCGCCACCAGAGGCTTTGATGATAATCGGATAACCAATTTTTCGAGCTAGATTAAGATTTGTTTCTTCATCATCAGAGAGCGCGCCGTTGGATCCTGGAATGCAAGGGATGCCAGCAGCCCGCATGGCCTTAATGGCAGAGACTTTATTACCCATGAGCTGGATGGTGTCATAACGAGGGCCGATAAAAGTGAATCCACTCTGTTCAACTCGTTCGGCAAAGTCAGCATTCTCAGCTAAAAATCCATAACCAGGGTGAATAGCATCCGCCTGGCTGATTTCAGCAGCGCTGATAACGGCAGGGATGTTGAGATAACTGTTAGCACTATTAGCAGGGCCGATGCAAACAGCTTCATCCGCTAAGCGAACATGCATTAAGTCTCGATCTGCCGCTGAGTAAACAGCCACTGTTTGAATACCTAATTCTTTGCAGGCTCTTAATACGCGTAATGCGATCTCGCCGCGATTGGCGATTAATACTTTTTTAAACATATCGGTTACCCGTTGGTTTCGATGATAAATAAGGGCTGATCAAACTCAACCGGCTGTTCATTCTCAATCAGACGCGCGCTGATTACACCTGCTTTATCGGCTTCGATTT
Source organism: uncultured Gammaproteobacteria bacterium (assembly GCA_903870185.1). Classification (GTDB taxonomy): domain Bacteria; phylum Pseudomonadota; class Gammaproteobacteria; order Coxiellales; family Coxiellaceae; genus CAIQCE01. Next base: position 4,030 of record CAIQCE010000047.1, on the reverse strand, counting down.
GGTTAAACATTTTCATCGCCTCGATCATACAAAGTACATCACCGACAGCGACTTGTTGACCGACTTGTACAAAAGGTTTTGCACCCGGTTTGGGAGCCAAGTAAACCGTTCCAACCATCGGTGATTTGAGGGTATATCCATCATCAACCGGCAATTTTTTGGCTTCAGGCGCAGGAGCTGAAGGATGGGTTGGGCTTAGTGCAGCTGGCTGTGGATGAGAAGGCATGTAAACAGGGGCCTGTATGGCTGCCATTGTGCCTTGACCGAATCGGCTTAAGCGGACGGAGTTATTGTCTCCATCTTTAACTTCGATTTCTCCAATTCCAGTTTCGTTGATAAGCTCTATGAGTTTTCTGATTTTACGGATATCCATTATGGACTTAGCTCCTATTGGTTTGACTTAAAAAATGATCGGCAGCTTCAAGGGCCAGCTTATAGCCGAGACCTCCGAAGCCTTGAATATTGCCAATGCTGATATCGGTGAGATAAGAGCAATGACGAAAACTTTCTCGGGCGTAAATATTAGATAGATGCACTTCGATCATCGGTAATTTGACAGCTAAAACAGCATCTCGAAGTGCGATGCTGGTGTGTCCATAAGCACCTGGATTGATAATTAAAAACTGGCAGCCGGCTATCGGGGCATTTTGTACCGCTTCAATCAGGAGATGTTCAGCATTGGTTTGCAGATGATCTAGCTCATGCCCTTTAAGGGTGGCCTGATGCTTAAGATCTGCTATCAGCTGCTCTAAGGATTGAGCTCCATAGATTTCAGGTTGCCGAGTGCCTAATAGATTAATATTTGGCCCGTTGAGTAGTAGTATTTTTGACATGAGCGGTATTCTGCCTGAGAGGACAGATCTTGTCTAGTTCGACGAAGATATAGGTAGTATCGAAGAAATTTTGCTCAAATATGGGTCTAGTTGCAATTAAAAACCCAAACTTAAACCCACTTTGACAGCGAAAACCCCCACTGTTTGATTGATAGTGGATGGTCCTGGGTTAGATGTTTGACTCCAGGCATGTCGGCTACTACCGCTGGTATAGCTGACAGATAAATAACTATTCAGCATTTGGGTTAATTTATAGCCAACGCCGGCTACAAATTTACCCTGTATGGAATAGTGATCGTTATTAAAAGCACTGATTTGAGTGCCATTAATATAAGCACTGCTCGTTAAATTCGCTTTTTGCTTCACATAAGCAGGACCTGCCTTAACGAACATATTAAAGCCATTATCCCAGACAGAATTAAATGCACCTAACAGAGCTACATCACTAGAGTTGATATTGAGGGTCCCTTGGTCGCCTGCTCCACCACTGCCTGTATATTGGTTTCTTCCATTGTGGTCATAGTCAAGCTCAAGCATTACGGCGGCTATCGAATCCAGTGGAAAGGCATAGCCCAAATTAGCACCCCAAGCTTCAAAGCTATTCACTTTATGGGAGCCCGAAGTATTCATGGGGTGATTGGGATTAAAGAATCGTGAATATCCTCCTTCAGCTGAGAGATAAAGCCCATGATCGCCGCTATCTGCTGCGATGGCAGAACCACTTAGAGTGAACAAAGCGAGTAAAGGCAGAATTCGTCGAGTGATCATGATGGCAATTCCTTGGCAGTTGAAAAACAGCTGACATTCTAGACTAAAAAAAATGAGTCTTCCACCCAGCTATGTGCATCAAACAGGGTACCAGTTATGTACCGGGTACGTACCCGGTACATAACTGGTACCGTTATTTTTTTATTATTCATAGTATTGGACGCCAATTTTGATTCGGTCTCGGCCATTTTTGAGGCGCCAGCGGTTGGTGTCGCGGAGTGAGTAGACACAGCCACAGTATTCTTGTTGATAAAATTGTTCACGCTTTGAGATCTCAATCATGCGTTGAGAGCCGCCATCTTTTCGCCAGTTGTAGGTCCAATAATCAAGATCTGGGTATTTAGCGGCAGCTCGTAAACCTGAGTCATTAATTTGATCCATGTTTTTCCAGCGAGAGATCCCGAGTGCGCTGCAGATGATATCGAAACCATGTTCATGTGCATATAAAGCGGTTCGCTCAAAGCGCATATCAAAACACATGGTGCAGCGAATGCCTCGTTCAGGTTCATTCTCCATACCTTTAGCACGTGCAAACCAATTGTCCATATCATAATCGGCGTCGATGAAAGGAATATTATTTTTTTCAGCAAAACGAATATTTTCTTCTTTTCGAATTTCATATTCTTTTTTAGGGTGAATATTCGGATTATAAAAAAATATGGAATAATTAATATTAGCCGCTAACAAAGCTTCCATCACTTCTCCCGAGCAGGGGGCGCAACAAGAGTGAAGCAGTAATCGCATTTTGCCTTCTGGTAAAGATAATTGAGTGCTTCGTTCCATTTTAAATCCTGTCAGATGGGTTTTGATAAATTTATGTTGTAGGGGTTGGTCCCAAAAATCACTGGATCCTCTGGTCAAGCCAGAGGACGACGGCTTATGTCCCAGGGGGCGACGGCTTATGTCCCAGAGGACGGCGGCTTATGTCCCAGGGGACGACGGCTTATGTCTCAGAGGACAGCGGGTTACGTGCTAAGCGCAGCGCGGGCCAAGGTTTTTTTGTGGTATTTCCCCGCCCCGTCGTCCCGCGGCTTGTCCGCGGGATCCATTCTTTTTTACATTCTATAAATTCCCTAAAGGTTTTAATAGTTCTTTGGCGGGCACCTCACCCACTAAAGTCGATTCAGATTGCCACTTACCTTCCGCATTAAAAAATAAAACAGTCGGTGGTGCAACGACCCCATATTCTTTTTCCAATGCTTTATCATCCTCATTATTCGCCGTGACATCAACACGAAGCACGGTCCAGGATTCTAAGGCTTTTTGAACTTCAGGATGACTAAAAGTGAATCGATCCATTTCTTTGCAAGAGGCACACCAGTCCGCATAAAAATCCACTAACACGAGTTGATGGTGCTGGGTTGCTCGATGAAGCTCGCGTTTCAAATCGTCTAGCGATTTTACGGGTGTAAAATAAAGTTCAGTGGATTGAGTTGTCGATGTTTTATTAAATGCTAAAGGTTTCAGAGGATCCGTGTTTCCTTGAGTCAGGCTAATCAATAACGCGATGGAATAAATAAAACACGCGATACCGATTAACTTATTTATTTTCGATCGCAAGTTTCGAGTAGAATTAAAGGCACCTAATAACACCGCTGAAAAAACGCCCAGCAATGCCCACAGTATTAAACTAATAGAAGGCATTAATATTCGCGACAACATGCTGATCGCGACACCCACCATTAAAACACCCAAGAGATGTTTGATTCGATTCATCCAGGGGCCTGCCTTCGGTAAAAATTTCCCACCTGTCCCACCGATAATTAATAATGGGAAGCCCATTCCAAGTCCCATCATGAAAAGTGCGCTCGCGCCCAAGAATGCGCTACCATTGTGACTAACATAACTGATCACGCCTACTAAAGGAGGAGTGACGCAGGGTGAGACGACCAAAGTGGAAAGTGCGCCCATCATCGCGACGCTCCCATAAGTGCCTTTGTGCTGGCGATTGCTTAAATGATGTAATCGATTTTGCAAACGTGCAGGTAATTGAAATTCATAAAGACCTAATAGCGATAACGCCATCGCGAGGAAAATAGAACTGAATATAATAATCACAGCAGGTTGTTGTAATGCCGCTTGAATATTGCTGCCGATAAAACCAAAGATCAAACCAATCATCGCATAGCAAAATGCCATCCCTAGTACATAAGAAAGTGAGAGCGTAAATGAGCGGCGAAAACTCGGGGATTTTTGTCCCAAAATAATGCTCGATAAAATAGGCATCATCGGCAATATGCAAGGTGTGAAAGCAATTAAGATTCCAAAGCCTAAGAATGCCATTAAGATCCAAGCCAAATTATGAGATTGTAAGAGTTGATCGATTTTGTTTTGAGAACTTTCATCAGCCTCCTCTGGATTTTGAATCGCAATCGGAGCAACGTCCACTGCGAGTGCGGTGACGGGCTGCCCATAATCGCCTTTGAGAT
>CAIQCE010000046.1 GCA_903870185.1 uncultured Gammaproteobacteria bacterium | reverse complement strand
CGCACTGTTCTAATCGATTCATCAGCAAAGATTATAATTTTAAATCCTCGATTCCATCTTTAAAAATTGAATTTTTTAATCCATTAAACAATCAATCACATTCAAATTCCTGGGGGCCATTTGAATATTCCATTTATCCCGGTGGATATGATAATTACGAAGAAGGCGAAAGAATGCTAGATCAAAGGGCGATGGCCGAAGCATTGGTGCATCAGACTTATCAAGGAAAAAGCCATTATCAAAATTTTTACCCCGGTTTATTGGTGGAATTAGCAAAAAATCCAGGCGAATTATATCGAATAAAATCGATTCGCCATCAAGTCCTCGATTACTCACATGTAAATACCGAGATCAATAATAGGTATAACAACAAATTTCTGTGTGTTAAAAATCTGGAGTATCAAGCTGTTCCTATCGAAAAAACTAGAATTCATGAGTTGCAGCGAGCGAAAGTGGTTGATGGAACTGAAAGTTCCACTTGGATGAATGAGCATCTTCAAGTTCGAATAATTTTTGATTGGGATCTTTTGCAGCAGCCGATCTGGGCTCGAGTGGGGCAGGTGTGGGCTGGAGATGGATACGGGTTTCAATTAATGCCGCGAGTCGGTGATGAGGTTTGGGTGGGTTTTATTAATGCAGATCCTGAAAGACCTGTGATTGTGGGGGCGATTTCCTCCGAAGAAAAACCGCCCTTATATGGGCCTGATCAAAAAGATTGTATAGGATTAAAAGCACATACCGAAGGCACCGATAAAATTAATGAATGGACTTTAGATGATAATGAAGAAAACCCTCGGTTTTATTTTCAGGCAGCTCGAAATTTTGAGATGTTTGTAGGGGGCGATCAAGAAAGTGAAATCGGTAAAAATCGAGAAATCCATATTGAAGAAGGAAATTATCAAAAAAAAGTCGGTGGAACGGATTATTTACAAGCGGAAGAATTTATAGAGCTGCGAGCAGGTTCGAGTTTTATAAAACTATTGCCGGATAAAATAGTGATTGTGGCAAAGAAAGTAGAGATTAATTAATGCTAGGAGAATCCGTCGTCCCGCGGCTTGTCCGCGGGATCCATTCTTTTTATATCTTTTTTAGATTCTTCTGGATCCTCTGGTCAAGCCAGAGGGCGACGGGGCGGGGGCGAAGAAGGTGGGGATTAATTAGTGAGGTTGGTGGTAAGCCCTTGACTATCAAATTGTGTAGGGTGGGCAAAACGAAGTGTGCCCACTAAACAGTATAAAAGAACGGACTTGTTGGGCTCGCCCTGCACGGAGTGCATCAATTATTTTAGCCAAGTGCTTATGAATTTTGGTGCCAGGCACCTTAATTGATTTAATCATGTAGGTTAGCACCAAGCGAAGCGCGGCCTAACATTATCTTGTCGTTGGCCCGCGCTGCGCTTGGGACCAACCTACAAAGGAAGCTCGGTGTGTCCCATAGGGGCAGGAGTGATTTCATAAACTGGCAGGACCGCCCAACAGATGCTAAGCTTTCAACTTAATTAACCAGGAAAACGAGCGAATAATGAGAATTTTACTGTCTAATGATGATGGAGTGGATGCTGATGGATTAGCTGCTTTGGCTCGGGCAATGCAGGAGCTAGCTGAAATTGTGGTGGTGGCGCCGGATAGAAACCGAAGTGGGGCGAGTAATTCTTTGACCCTGAGCAGCCCATTGAGAGCCAACACTCGGCCTAATGGTTGGATCAGTGTTCAAGGAACTCCGACCGATTGTGTGCATTTGGCGATTACAGGCTTGTTGAAAGAACCTGTGAATATGGTAGTTTCGGGGATTAATGAAGGCGGAAATTTGGGGGATGATGTTTGGTACTCCGGTACCGTTGCTGCTGCGATGGAAGGCCGATTCCTAGGCTTACCGGCTTTAGCGATTTCCTTGGCGAGTCATGGGGCTTGTGAACATTATGCGACAGCGGCTGAAGTGGCTAAACAAATGGCCGAGCGCTTAATGGTCGATCCATTACCGGCGGGAACTATTTTGAATGTGAATGTGCCCGATGTTCCTTATGCAGAGCTTCAAGGTTACGAGGTTACTCGGCTAGGAACTCGTCATCGATCGGAAGCGACTATCCCTCAATTTGATCCTCGGGGTCGGCCGATTTATTGGATAGGACCTTCTGGTGCGGAAGACGATGCAGGCCCGGGAACAGATTTCCATGCCATTAGTCATAATAAGGTTTCAATTACGCCACTTCGGGTCGATCTCACTCAGTATGAAGCTTTTGAGCAATTATCCACTTGGATTGAAGGTATCAATTAAAATTTAGGTCCATGAGGATGCTTCGACACGGGTTTAAAGGAATTATTTGTCTAGTATTGGCGCTTTGCCTTTCGGCCTGTGTTCGCCAAGAAGTTGCTTCAGCCCCTATTATCAATGGCTGGAATGAGTCTCAATCGAAGTCCCCGATCTACCACGTGAGGTCTGACGATAGTCTTTATTCTATCGCCTGGGCCTTTGGTTTAGATTATCGATCTTTGGCGGCAGCGAACCATTTATCACCTCCTTACAGGATTTCTGCAGGCCAAACTTTGAATATGGTCGTCCCAAAAGGGCCATTTAAGAACGCTGTTCAAGCTCGTGCTCGAACAGGGGCAAGGCAGTCCTATGCTTCACCTGCTCATCCAAATCATCCCTATGCTCGACGAATGGTGACGCCTACCTCATGGCTTAAGCCGGCTAATGGACTGATTGTTAAACGATTTAGTTCGATCGCCTGGGGGAATCATGGTGTCGATATCAAGGGTTCCTTTGGGGAGCCAATTTTAGCCTCAGCCGACGGAGAAGTAGTTTATGCTGGCGCAGGGGTGCGTGGTTATGGTAATCTAATCATCCTGAAGCATAGTGACAGTTATCTGAGTGCTTATGCTTATAACCAAAGGATATTGGTCAGGGAGGGTAGTTGGGTTCGCAAAGGACAGAAGATCGGAACCATGGGAAGGACTGACGCAGGTCTAGTGCTCCTACATTTCGAAATTCGACAAAATGGGAAACCAGTCGATCCTCAAAAATACATACGCTAATGTTATAACCACATGGATGAGGTAGCAACAATGGCAATTAAATCAAAGTCTTGTGCATTGAGAGATGCATCAGCAGTTTCCTCGATCGTCTTCAATTCCTTTGAAGATAATTTGGAACCAGAAAAGCTTCAAATGGAACCCCTCTTAGAGCCGGTTCAACTCCCTGCAATTAAATCTTCCCGATTCGATTATGTCGATAAGGACGCCACTCAACTCTATTTACGTGAGATTGGGGTGAGACCTTTATTGACTGCTCAGCAGGAAATTGATTTAGCTCGCAAGGTGGCTCAAGGAGATCGGAAGGCGCGTAATTTGATGGTGGAATCCAATTTACGTTTAGTCGTTAAAATTGCTCGACGTTATGTTCAGCGCGGCATGCCCCTCTTAGATTTGATCGAAGAAGGTAATATTGGGCTCATGACAGCAGTTGAGAAATTTGATGCTGAGCGAGGATTTCGGTTTTCGACTTATGCGACTTGGTGGATCCGTCAAAATATTGAGAGAGCGATTATGAACCAGAACCGTACGGTTCGATTGCCGGTTCATGTGATCAAAGAGCTCAATACTTATTTGAGAACCGCTAAGGAATTGACAAAGGGAACTGATCGCCAAGCTTCCGTGGAAGATATTGCTCTAGCGGTCGATAAATCGTGTGAGGATGTTCGGAAGGTGATGGGTCTTTTGAACGATACGATTTCCATCGATAATTTAGTAGCAAAAGACAGCACTAAAACTATTTTAGATGTGACAGCTGATGATAAAAACATCGACCCGGCTGAGCTGGTTCAAGATGAAGATTTGCAGCGTCATATTTCGGAATGGTTGGATAATCTGGATGATCGTTATCGCCAGGTTGTAGTCATGCGCTTTGGATTGTTTGAAAATGATCGCCATACTTTGGAAGAGGTGGGTGAGATGGTGGGTTTGACTCGGGAGAGAGTTCGACAGATCCAGATCGATGCGCTCAAGCAATTGAAAGTGACTTTGCAAGCCGAAGGGATTTGTGAAGAGGCGTACGGTTAGGGTTCGACATTTTGTTGTAGGGTGGGCAAAGCGTTAGCGTGCCCACCAT
>CAIQCE010000045.1 GCA_903870185.1 uncultured Gammaproteobacteria bacterium | reverse complement strand
GTTAGTATTTTCTGTCAAATTGATGATTTTTGTAAAGAGTTAGATGAGTATTCGCAATACTATTTGTTAACAGGACCGACTAAAGGAAAGCGAGGCCCCGCAGGCGGTCTAGCTGTGAGTGAAATCATGACGATTCTAGTGATGTTTCAGAGGTCAAAATTCCGAGATTTTAAAAATTTTTACACGGGTTTCCTTGCTGTTTATCACAAAGATTATTTCCCCAAAATGCCAAGCTACCAGCGGTTTATAGCCATAATGAATCGAGCTATTTTTCCATTAACGATATTTACACAGGTGAATAGTGGCAAGCGAACAGGGATATACTATATTGACTCAAGCTGCTTACCAGTTTGCCATCTAAAGCGTTCAAAGAGACATAAACCTATTTTATAATCCTCGTACCAACACCCCATGGGAAACCGATGGTCAGATTCGTAAAACCTGTTGGGCGCATATTTTAAGAAAGGCTGGTATTCGTTATCGTAATCCTTATCAAACTCGCCATACTTATGCATCAATGATGCTCTCGGCTGGAGAAAACTCCTTGTGGATTGCAACTCAGGTGGGGCATAAAGATACAGAGATGATTATTAAGCATTACGGACGCTGGATACCGGATAAGTCGACTGTTGCGGGATATCAACCAATAAACGACTGGTCTCAGACGTTCAAAGCTAAAGTCAATATCTAATATTTGTTTTTATCTCCAGTAATATGTATGTATTAGTACTTAGCGGAGATAGAAACAAGCGATTCACCCCCTAAACCTAACTTTTTTTGTTAAGTTTGCAAAACAAATTTTTTACAAATTATATTACTAAATTGCATTTTAGTATCCCATGAGATACAATTAACTTATGAAAGAAATAAAAAGAAAAACAATAAAAATTTATCAAAATGACAATGGGGGCTGTCCATTTATCTCATGGCTTGAATCATTGGATACGACCATTCGTCATCGTATTCAATCTCGCTTGGCCAGGGTCGCCATTGGAAATCTGGGTGAGTACAAAATATTAGGTGATGGGATAAACGAATTAAAATTTAAATTTGGCTCAGGTTATCGCATTTATTATAGCGAGTTAGATGATGTGATTGTGCTTTTACTTTGTGCTGGAGATAAAAAAACACAAAGCAAAGACATCAAACTGGCAAAAGAATATTTGATTGATTATTTAAAAGGAGAAAATCATGGCTAAAAGTATCGATTATCATGATTACTTAATTGAAACCTTAAAAGACCCCTCTGAGGCAGCCGGATATCTCAATGCTGCGCTTGATGATGGTGATATTAATGGTTTTTTAGAAGCGTTGCGGAATGTTGTTGAGGCTAGTGGTGGCATGACCAGGCTTTCAGAAAAAACCTCTAAAGGAAGAAATAGTCTTTATAAAACTATTTCAAGCACAGGAAATCCATATCTAAGAAACACGAATGAAATTCTACAGACACTGGGTTTTCACTTATCAGTTACACCAAATGAATCAAATGGTCGCAAAAGTGCTTGATACCAAGTTCGATTCCGCTCTGAGGAATCGAACTGTTCAGAAGCATCATTGTTCATGAAAAGTACCCAATTTGTGCCCAAACATTTATGTGTTCATAATTTAATGAATATTATCAATGAGTTAACTGCCATTCCGCACCCTAGAGTGCATTTTTCCTAATTAAATTTCATTGCTCAAAAAAAACACCGCACTTAAGGT
>CAIQCE010000044.1 GCA_903870185.1 uncultured Gammaproteobacteria bacterium | reverse complement strand
TGAGTTTGAGAAATTGATCTTAAACAGATCAATTGAACTAAAAATAAAGTCTTTCTAGGCCCAGCTCGGCCCTAATATGCCCCTTTTTTAACACCTAAGCAAAAAAGTTCAGTTTTTCTCAATTTCGAGAGATGGCCTTAAAGACAGCCTACAAGATTACAGATCTTGGACTCAGTGAAGAAAGCACACCTACGAACCCAATTGCAGCATGGATGCTCAAATAATTCGAGGGGTCAGGCTCTAATTCGAGGGGTCAGGCTCTGCAACGCCCCCCCTATCTATTAAAAAATATTAGACCTAAACCCAAAATTAATGTATTTTTGTATCTCTAAAATTATTTTTACTATTTGATAGGGAGTTCAAATGAAAAAATACGCCTTTCTTGCTGGTTTTTCTTTATTTGCACTTAATATTATAACTCTCGATGCCTGGGCAGATCCTGATGGTGTTAGTAGCGTTACGCAGAACGCTGGTGCTAAAGCGAATCTAGCTTCCTTACAAGCAACTATGCCTTACCAAACCCAAGAAACCTTATTTGCTAGATATGATGCGGGAGCATTATTTTTTTTCGGTCAGGATTTTTTAGACGCTACTCAGCAGGGAACAGCAATTACTACTACCACCGCACCTAGTGGGATTAACACTGCTGACACTAGCAAAAATGGCAAATTAGCTACTGTTAACAATGTACCTAGTGGAATTAATGTTGTTGATTCGAAACCTGATTCAGCTAGCTCCGATGGTAATTCTACAGTCATCAAGACACGACAAGATTTCACTACTTATCTGTCTGATTCCCTGCAATCAGGCTCCGGCAACTTAGTTATTGCTGACCAAAACCCACAAGACGCCGATCTCCAGGCGCTCCCAACCCACGATCAGTTAGGTATTGTAGCTTTGGGTGTGAGTGGTCAACAGAGTCAAACAGTTTTAAGATTACTTCCTTAATTAAGAGGTGAAAAATGAATACGGCTCGAAATCTAATGAGTTATTTTTTAGTCACACTGAGTGTATTTTCAGCTGAAGCAATACAAGCGGCGACCCTTCAGCCAATTCCGGGTAATAACACCGCTTCGGGTATCGCGAATGAATTAGGGAACTTAACAGCTGCTCCCTCTGGAATAATAGCCAATCCGCACCAAGTATCAACACCCTCTACCCCACCCCAATCTTCGCCGCCCACTCGTGCTGGCAATGGCAGCTTTGTCTTACGAGATGTGCTACTAAATATAGGGAATAGTCGTGCGCCTGTACCGGTTTGTGCCACTCAGCTCATAAAATCAGTGACTAATAAACTAATTGACCTCAGGACGATACCGGTCTTGGCTAATCAATTAAAAAATTGCTATCACCAAGCCGGCTATATTTTAAATGGAGTCGGAATACCTTCTCAAAACATCAGCAGAAAAGTTGGGAAAGTGATTTTCAATGTAGTGGATGGTCATATCAAACGCGTTGATCTCGTGGGTGACTCACCTAAAGGGGCCACCAAGCAACTGCAACGTTACTTAAATAAAATTCAATCCATGAAACCTTTTAATGTTAAAGAAGCCGAACGATATTTATTATTGGCCAATGATATTCCCGGCATCACTCTTAAAGGCCAATTAAAACTCGATCCTCAATATCCGACTACGGCTGTCTATCAGGTCCAAGTGCAACGTCAAGCTTATTCAGGTGTGATCAATGCTAACAACCGCGGTAGTGAAGAGGTGGGCCCTGTTCAAACGCTAGCGCAAGTCACCTTTTATGATCTATGGGCTGCTGATAATTTTCAATTAACCGCTGCTAAAACAGTGCCCCTGCTGTATGAGTTAAGTTATCTTTCGGCTAGCTACGGATTGCAAATAGGCGAGGAAGGCACTCAGTTAACCGCTTCCGAAATCCATACCCACACTAAGCCGGGAGCCAGCTCCAGAAGTCTGAAATTAGATGGAAATTACAATCAGTTTGAAATCAGTATTGCTCAACCCATTATACGCTCTCTAGGACAAAATCTTTCACTACTCGGAAACCTGTATCACTCCGACAATACGAGCTCTCAACCCAGCAGATCTTTTTTTAACGATAAAATCACAGCACTGCAAGGAGGTCTCAGTTATGAATTAATGGCATTGGGTGGCGATAATAAAGCTCAAGGCTTAATCACTCATGGCTTTCCGCTCAATGGTGATCACTCCAACTTCCCCTCTCGTACGAATGCGACTCAAGACTTTAATCATTTTAATGTAACGGCTTCACATTTTCGTTATCTGACAGAACGAGTGAGTGCTCTTTTAGTCGCAACGGGCCAATATAGCCATAATGCTTTACCCGTTTCTGAGCAATTAAGTTTTGGGGGTGATTTATATGGTTTAGCTTATCAACCTTCAGAATTGACAGGTGATAAAGGTTATATAGGCTCAGCCAGTTTACGATATGATTTAACGCCCTTTTCTGTTTTCAAAAAAGTTCAACCCTTTGTGACCTACGATAATGGTAAGCTATGGAATAACTCACCTGGCACCAGCGAAAGTCGCTCTACAAGTGGCTCGTCTTTGGCCATTGGCGTGAATGGAATGATTAAAAATGATTTACTAGCCACACTGACCTTAGCAAAACCGATGACAACTGCGCCGAGTAATGATAGCAGCAAAGCCTGGGTAGGATTCTTTAACATTAGTTTGCTGTTTTGAGAAAATAAGGGGTCAGGCTCTGCAACGACCCCTTTCTGTTATAATTTGATATTCTTTCCAATCTCTTCGGGGGTAGTGGCAGGCGCCAATCGCTTCACTACCTCTCCCTCTGGATTCACTATAAATTTAGTGAAGTTCCATTTGATTCCCTCACTCCCCAAAATACCCTTAGCATGCGATTTCAAATATGCATAAAGAGGATGTGTGGTATCTCCATTCACATCAATCTTAGAAAACATCGGGAAGGTTACATGAAACTTGGTTTCACAAAATTGTTTAATAGAGGCTTCATCACCCGGCTCTTGCCTTGCAAATTGATTACAGGGAAAACCCAAGACCACTAGGCCTTTAGCTTTGTATTGTTGATATAAGGCTTCTAGACCCCCATATTGTTTCGTAAAACCACATTTACTGGCTACGTTCACAATTAATAAAGTTTTTCCTTTATAAGATTCTAAGGTGGTTTCATTGCCATCGATAGTTTTAACAGGTATCTCGTAGATAGTGCTCATACAACGTCTCCTTTGAAATTCTCAACCAGGATACCTGAATTTATTATCAATAGAAATCTATCGATGACCGACCCAATTTGTACCTTTTTGATTTCTAATGCAAATAGTGTATAATTTTAGAGTTTTCCACTCTCCCACAACAAGGATTTTAAAATGGTAAAAGCAAAAACAAAGAAAGTGGCGCCTAAAGTTAAATCTAAAGTCACTAAAAAGCCTAAGCATAAATCATCTCTTGCTAAAACAGCGATGAAAGAACTGAAGCTTCTGGTTAAGACCCTCAAAAATGAAATGAAGAGCATTAAAAAAGCTTTTCAAAAAGAACTTGCTGCAGTTAAACATGCCAGCCATTCTGAAGGTTTCACAAGAGGTCATCATGCTGCTGAGAAAAAATCTCGCTTGAAAGAAGCTCATTTAGCAAAAGCCTCTGCCGCTTTCGAAAAGAAACATAGCAAAAAAGTGGCTAAATCTACGAAGAAATCAAAATCTAAAAAAAGAAGTGCTAGCCCTAAAAAAGCTAAATAAAGCCATTCAATCTCTTGCAGATAGCTTAAGCTATCTGCAAGATTTTACTCTATGCCTCGATATTCATTCAATTAACCTGGCACACCTGAAGTTCCTGCCAGCCAAAAACCTTCCTCTCTAGCCAATGGAGAAAGCTCATCCTCTGGGTTTAAAACAACGGCTGTGATGTCATCAGGAAATTCATCTTTTTCAACTGCACCAAAAACCTCTGCTTCCTAAATTCATTAGGATTAAATCCCGATTGAACCAATTTAGCCTGATATGCCGGAACCTGACCCGCTAAAGTAAAAATTAATTTTCGCTTTAACCCATTCTCATATTTCTCACGTCGATGTGTAATATAGAACTGAAGATAAATGGAAAGCATTAATGGAATTATGGTCATCAATGCTCCTACTATTAATGTAGGAACTACCGAATCAGCAATTGGGGTTAACGGAAGAACAAACTTCATGAATGCAGTAATCAGCAAATTAAGCAGAAAAAATAGTGAAGTCGTAATAATGGCAGCATAAATACCGGCTGGAAGATGTGCAGAAGCTCCTTTTTTCACAAAATCAGAAATTTTCGCCTTATCAAGAGTCTGTTCAATAAATTTTGTCCTCATCAAAAAATCAAAAAATTCTTTTTCTTTAATAATTCCATCTTTACTCAAATTAAGTATAAATATTTTTTTCAACTTCTTTTGATTTTGAGTAAATTCATCTACTAAAATATCAAACAAACTTGGATCCTCAACTTTATTTCTGTCCAAATAGCTTCTGACTAAAAACTCAATTTCATCCTTCTCCAAGTTAGGCTTATTAAGTTTCCTAGATTGCTCAGTTAGCAAGG
>CAIQCE010000043.1 GCA_903870185.1 uncultured Gammaproteobacteria bacterium | reverse complement strand
GTTTGTTCTTTTTTAGTTTGAAAGTACTGGATTAATTCGATTAGTGTCATGAAAGTTCCTCTTGATTTAAGATGATTAATAATATCAGCCAAATCCTAAGGTTTTCTTAGGCCATTTTCATGATTATAGGAATTTTTCAGTCATTTAAAGATGTTAGGCCGCGCTGCGCTTGGCGCTAACCTACTGAGCAAAATCTTCTGTCATCAAGCCCACCGATTCTGCGCCTGCTTTTTGGAGCAGCACCATCACGTGAACGACTTGGCCGTAATTGGAATCTCGATCACCCTTCACATACACATCTTGTTTTTCGTGATTTTCTTGGGCTTTTGAGAGGGCTTCAGAAACATTTGTGCTGAGGGTGGCTGCACTGATCGAGGCATCGGAAGGTGTGTGAGTGTTGAGATAATAGAGTCCATCATGATCGACAGTGACGATTAAGGGTGGAAGGGATTTTGTGGGCAAGGGTTTAGCCGCTGCTTGTGGAAGATTGACTTGAACGCCTTGAGATAATAGCGGTGCTGTGATCATAAAGATTACTAATAGCACCAGCATGATGTCGATGTAGGGGACGGCATTGATCTCGGCCATCAAACGCTTTTTTTTTCGACTGCTGACTTGCATTTGAAGGCTCCGCTAGTTTTGATTGCCATGCGCTTGGCGGTGTAAGACATTGGAAAACTCTTGTTGAAAAGTATCGTAACTATTCGTCAATCGTTCCAAAGCATTAGAGAAATAATTATAAGCAATCACCGCAGGTATTGCAGCGACGAGTCCGATGGCAGTAGCCACTAAAGTTTCAGAGATTCCAGGTGCAACCATCGCGATAGTCGCTTGTTGTACGGTGCCGAGGGCTTGCAGAGTCGTCATGATGCCGCAGACAGTTCCGAAGAGTCCGACATAAAGGCTAGTTGATCCAACGGTGGCTAAAAAAGAAAGATGGCGTTCTAAATTATCCACATCGTGTGCTTGTGCAATTCGCATGGCTCGTTGAGCACCTTCCATTACAGCTGCTGGGTTAACACCTGTTTGTCGGCGTAAGCGAGTGAATTCATTGAATCCTGCATAGAAAATAGAAGCAAGGCCTGTGAGATCTTCTGATTTATGGGAAAGTTGTTGGAAGAGTTGATTGAGGTCCACCCCTGACCAAAAACGTTGTTCAAATTGATCCACATCGAGACGAGTGACTTTGAGCAATCGAGCTCGTTGGAAAATAATCGTCCAAGAAGCTATTGATGCTGCGACCAAGATTAAAATGACACATTTGACCATAGGCCCTGCGTGGCTGATAAAGCTCCAAATTGAGGGTTCAGTGCCCATGTTTTTTGTTCTCCGTTATTTTCTGGATTAAAGTCTCAGGTATTCGAGTGGGTTTGAATTCTGGATTCACACAAACCAGTTTAATCTCCCCAGTGGTATAAACACAATCCTTATTGTGAGCATTTCGTACCGTATGAGAAAAATGAAATTGGGTTTGCGTGTGATCGGTAATTTCACTCGTGATTTCTAAATGATCATTGAGACGTGCGGGTTTTAAATAGTTGAGTTCTGCAGCCCGAATCACAAAGAAATAGCCTTGATTGCTGAGAGTGGATAAAGGCAATCCCCAATGGTCTAACCATTCTGTTCGGGCTCGCTCCATAAATTTCAAATAATTGGCATGATAAACGATGCCGCCATAGTCAGTATCATCAGTATAGACTCGAGTGTGATAAATAAAATTCATGGAGGGTCCTAGGATAATTCTGAGCTTTCTTGCAAGGGATTTAATGAAGTTGGGACATCGAGGCCTAAGTGCAAATAGGCATTCAGAGTTGCCATTCTTCCTCGGGAAGTGCGCTTTACAAAACCTTCTTGAATTAAGTAGGGTTCTATCACATCTTCGATCGTGCCACGTTCTTCTCCAATAGCGGCCGCAATGCTATCGATGCCGACCGGGCCTCCTTGGAATTTATGAATGAGGGTGTCGAGGAATTTTCGATCCATGATATCAAAACCTCGGTGATCGACTTTCAACATATCCAGTGCTTTTTGGGCGATTTTCTGATCGATATGTCCGTTGCCTTTAACTTGGGCAAAATCTCGAACTCGTCGAAGTAAACGGTTTGCAATTCTGGGAGTGCCGCGTGATCGCCGAGCAATTTCTTCTGATCCTTTTTGATCGATGGTGAGATGTAAGATTTGGGCGGAGCGTTTAACAATCGTGCTTAAATCTGCAGCATTATAAAATTCGAGTCGTTGAACGATACCAAATCGATCTCGTAGAGGTGAGGTTAGTAAACCTGCTCGAGTGGTGGCGCCGACTAAAGTAAAGGGTGGTAAATCAAGCTTGATAGAGCGCGCCCCCGGTCCTTCACCGATCATAATGTCGAGTTGAAAATCTTCCAAAGCGGGGTAGAGTATTTCTTCTACTACGGGGCTTAAGCGATGAATTTCATCGATGAACAACACATCATAGGGCTGTAAATTAGTCAGTATGGCAGCAAGATCTCCCGCTTTTTCGAGTATAGGACCCGAACTTTGTTTCATTCCCACTTTAAGTTCGTGTGCGATGATGTGTGAAAGGGTGGTTTTACCTAATCCAGGAGGGCCAAAAATTAAAACATGGTCAAGCGCTTCTCCCCGTTGTTTAGCCGCATGGATGAATATTTCCATTTGCTCACGTACGTTGGGTTGACCAATATAATCCTCTAGGGAGCGAGGTCGAATAGAAGCTTCCAGCATCGCTTCTTCAGGATTGGAGTGTGGGTCGACGATGTCTTCAATAAAGTGTTCGTTGCTCATTTTAATCGTGCCATTTGTTGGAGTGCTTGTCGGATAAATTCTTCACTGCTATTAATCGTAGGATCTAGGCGAGAAATCGCTATTTTTGCATCATTCGGTTTATAGCCTAATGAGATCAGCGCGCTGATTGCATCTTCAATTTCTTGATTAGAAGTCGTTGAATGAGTGTGTTCAATGGTATCGATCGTCGAATATTGTTTTAAAGCATCTCGAGTTTCAATGACCAAACGCTCTGCTGTTTTTTTTCCAATTCCAGGGATACTAACTAAGACAGCAGTGTTACCTTGTTGAATGCATTGCACAAAGGTATTGGCATCCATGCCAGAAAGGAGGGTGAGGGCGAGTTTGGGTCCGACCCCATTTACTTTAATTAAAGTCCGAAATAAATTTCGCGTTTTAAGATCAATAAAACCATAGAGCAAATGAGCATCTTCACGCACGACGAGATGAGTATGCAATATGACTTCATGCCCCACTTCGGGTAATTCATAAAAAGTAGTCATCGGGGCTGAGATTTCGTAACCGATCCCATTAATATCCAATAATAATTCGGGAGCTTGTTTGGAAATAATCATGCCTCGTAGCATTCCAATCATAATGCTTCTTTCCATTTTTGAGTCGCATTTAGCATTTGGCTAGCTAATAAGCGAGTGTTAGCGTGGCAAACAGCAATTGCAAGCGCATCGGCTGCATCAGCTTGGGGTTTGGTTTTTAATTGTAAGAGGGCGGAGACCATGCGTTGAACCTGTTCCTTATCAGCAGCTCCATAACCCACGGCTGCTTGTTTAATTTCCCGGGGACTATATTCCGCCACCTGAAGACCTTGAATTGCCATGGCAACTAGAGCAACGCCTCGGGCTTGTCCTAATTTTAAAGCACTTTGTACATTCTTTTGCACGAAGACTCGTTCAATGGCACCTTCATGAGGTTTGTATTCTGAAATAATCTTCAAGAGGTTCGAATAAATTTCCACCAATCGATCCGCAAAGCTTTCAGATTCCGTCCGAATGCAGCCATGAGCAATGCATCCTTGCTCTGAGCCTTGAGTCCAAATTAACCCATAGCCGGTGCAGCGTGAGCCTGGGTCTATCCCTAAGATGATTTGTCGCATAGTTCAATCCTGATAAAGCATAAAGAGTAAGGCACTTTGAAGAGAAGGGCAAGACTGTGGGTAGTGGTTAATTGAAGAGGCCTGTTTGGATCCCGACTCTAGCACGAGACGACGGCTAAAAGCAGGCACCTTGTTAAATTGGTATTAAATACGGAAAGAAGGTGTGAGCACTTCTTACTAAAATAAGCTGAAGAGGATTTATTTGGAGGTTAATCTTGACGTATTTACAAAATGTAACTACAATATCGTTTGAATGGGATTGTAGAAAAAGCGAATTGAATTTTGAGAAGCATGGATTAAGTTTTTCAGATGCCGAATCAATTTTCTTAGGGGAAACAATCTCATTCAAGGATGATCGCTACGATTACGGGGAAGACCGCTTCATCACTCTGGGTGAGTTAATAGGGCGAGTTGTGGTAATGGTTCATACCCAGCGTTCGTCTTCTATTAGAATTATTTCGATGAGGAAAGCCAATGAGCGCGAGAAAAAAATTTATTACCAGCGACTTGAAGAGGCTC
>CAIQCE010000042.1 GCA_903870185.1 uncultured Gammaproteobacteria bacterium | reverse complement strand
TTTCCTTACCTCTACATATCGCAGTATTACCATGAAGTTGAATATCAGCTCCCATTCTTCGCATTTCATGCACATGCATAAATCGATTTTCAAATACAGTTTCAGTCACAGTTGAAATTCCATCTGCTACTATATTCATTGCCATTAATTGAGCCTGCATATCGGTAGGAAAACTAGGATATGGCGCTGTTTCCACATCAACTGCTTTGGGTCTACGACCATGCATATTGAGTTCAATCCAATCTTCGCCACAATTAATTTCAGCGCCAGCCTCAGCTAATTTATGCAATACAACCCCTAAAGTATGAGGCAATATATTTCTTAATCGGACACTTCCTCGAGTCATTGCAGCAGCGACCAAATAAGTCCCAGCCTCAATTCGATCAGGAAGAACATGATAGCGTCCACCTCTCAAGCGCTCTACACCATCGACAGTAATTATATTTGTGCCTGCACCAACGACATTAGCTCCGAGATGATTTAAAAAATTAGCTAAATCTTCAACCTCAGGCTCACTCGCCGCATTATGTATAATAGTTTGTCCTTCCGCTAATACAGCCGCCATTAACAAATTTTCTGTTCCAGTTACAGTCACTTTATCTAAAACTATTTCAGCACCTTTTAGGCGCCCTCCTGGAACATGCGCTTTAATAAACCCATTTTCAACTGTTATTTCAGCACCAAGGGCCCGCATTCCAGTCAAGTGAAGATCAACGGGACGTGAGCCAATGGCACAACCCCCAGGCAAAGAAACTTCAGCAAAACCATATCGACCCAATAATGGACCTAAAACCACAATAGAAGCTCGCATGGTTTTAACTAACTCATATGGGGCATAAAAATGCTTCATACTGCCGGTAAAAGCTTCAATATTCATACGTTCATCAATGGTAAATTCTGCGCCCATGCGACCCAACAATTCCATCATAGTCGTCACATCATGAAGATGTGGAACATTGCTTAATACGACCGGCTCATCAGTTAGAATCGTAGCTGCTAAAATAGGAAGAACGGCATTTTTGGCTCCAGATATTCGAATTGAACCCTCAAGAGGAACGCCACCTGTGATAACTAATTTATCCATTTTATTTAACTCTATATTTCATTGATCAAGTAAGATCTGCACTAGAAGAAGGCAGCGGTAGAAAAGATTTGATATCAAATGCCTGAGCCATTATTAATAATGATTCAGGCAAATTTATAAATGATAGTGGTTTATCTTGTTGTTTCGCAAGTCTTAACCAAGCTAACAATAAAGCAAGTGCTGAGCTATCAGCATGAGTCACATCTTTAAAATCAAAGCAAAGTTTTGATTCAGTTTTAATAATGGCATCACCCAAATTTCTAAGAGCAACAACAGTATTGAAATTGATCGAGCCAATAACCCTCAACTTATCTTTAGCCACCTCTATATTAGGCAGATTAGGAATGGTCTCTACACCCATTTATTAGCTTCCTTGTCTTGCTTGAAGTTTTTGTAAAAGTGCAGGTAAGCCACCTTGAGTTAAAGTAGAAGCAAACTGTGAACGATAACTTTGAACCATACTAACGTTATCAATAACGAAATCATATATTTTCCAATCTGAACCACTGCGCTCAAGATTATAGTTAACTGAAACAGTCTGACCAGATTGACGAATAATCACACTATTAAGTTGAACTGATTGTGAACCACTCACTCCTCCACGAATAGGATAGAATTTTATTTGATCATGATCATAGGAAGACAACGCAGAAGAATAAGTTGAAATCACTAAATGAGAAAATTCCGAAACAAACTGAGAACGCTGCTCAGGAGTCGCGCCTTGCCAATAATTTCGCCCCAATACAGATCCGGCCATACGATCAACATCAACATGAGGAATTAAAAGCTCATTTACCATGTTAGAGATTATAGAAGGATTAGAGGCTAACTGAGATTGAAGCTTGCTCAACTGAGAAAGCATACTCGATGAAATACCCTGCAACAAAGGCAAAGGTGAATCGTCTGCAATAGCTACTGAACTTAGCAAAACAAGAATTAAAGATAGTGTCCATAATCTAAATTTCTTAATCATCATTTTATTCCTTTTGTTATAGAACTATTGAGTTGAAGTGGTTGAAAAAACGGCTGTCGTTGTACTTACATCACTGCTAGTCGCAGCCGGAGCTGGAGTCGAAGATTGTTCAGTACTACTTTCAGGCGCTCTAGAACTACTGCTACTTGAACCACTACCATTAAGTTTAAACATTAACTGTCCAATTAAATTCTCTAAAATCAAAGCGGAATTAGTTGTATCAATCACGCCATTCGGCTTTAGTGAGTCATTTGAAAAGCCTGGGCTTAAACTGATGTAATTAGAACCTAATAAACCTTGAGTTAAAATACTGGCAGAAGTATCAACAGGTAAATCATTACTCTTATCATCTATAGTCATTGTAACTTTGGCTTTAAATGTCATTTGATCTAAAGTGATATTACTCACTTGACCAATTTTAACCCCACTAATTTCTACAGGAGCACGAACCTTCAAACCGCCAACATTATCAAAATCAGCCGTTAAATTATAACTGTCTTTTTTCTCATATTGATTAAAGCTACTGACTTTAAATGCGAGAACTAATAATCCAAAAGCTCCAGCCAGCATAAATAAACCTACTATAATTTCAACTATACGTTTCTGCACCTTTACCACCCTCCCATCATTACCGCGGTTAGCACAAAATCTAGTGCCAAAACCATCAATGAAGCATACACTACTGTATTAGTAGTCGCTCGACTAATTCCTGCAGCATTTGGAATCGCATAATAACCTTGATAAACAGCGATCCATACCACTACAAACCCAAACACAAGACTCTTAATAATTCCACTCATTACATCTGTTCTAAAATCGACGCTAGCCTGCATGTTAGACCAAAATGAACCATCATCCACACTCAACCAATCAACCCCAACCATGTGGCCGCCGTAAATTGCAATCACATTAAACATTATGGTTAAAAGGGGCAAAGAAATAATGCCCGCCCAAAAACGAGGAGAGATAATTTTCCAAATTGGATCAACTGCCATCATTTCCATACAATCAATTTGGTCAGTGGCACGCATTAATCCAATTTCAGCGGCTAATGCGGAACCAGCACGACCTGCAAATAATAAGGCGGTGACTACGGGACCTAGTTCACGAGTAATACTCAATGTTAATAACTGCCCTAATTCTTGCTCCGCCCCAAATTTCTGTAAAGTGTTATAACCTTGAAGCGCCACCACCATACCGATAAACAATCCAGATAATAAAATAATCGCTAAAGACAATATGCCAACTCGGTACAATTGAACAACAACTGCATCCCAACCACTACCCCGAAAAGGAGGCCTCATAATTGTTTGAACTAAAAAGCGACCCGAGCGACCCAATCGTGAGCAAAAATTAATACCCGATTCGCCGATTTTTTGAAATATATTGATCACAAGTCTAAATCCTCTCGATAAGATTTTGCAGGGTAATCAAAGGGAACGGTTCCATCTGGCAATCCATGAATAAATTGTTTAACCTCAGGAGATTCGTGATGCAAAATCTCCATTGGTGTTCCCGAACCAATCACTTTACCTTGAGAGATCACACAAACATAATCAGCAATCTTAATAGCTTCTTTCACATCGTGAGTGACCAATATACTGGTTAGCTTAAAATTGTCATTGATCTGACGCACTAATTTAAGAAGCACAGCCCGGGTGATAGGGTCTTGTCCTGTAAAAGGTTCATCATACATAATGAGCTCAGGATCTAAGGCAATCGCTCGTGCAAGAGCAACTCGACGTGCCATACCACCTGATAGCTCGCTGATACCTAAGTCAGCTGCTCCTCTCAAGCCAACAGCTTGAAGCTTCATCAACACTAAATCCCTAAGCATGTCCTCAGGTAGATCAGTATGAGCTCGTAGAGAAAAAGCGACATTTTCAAATACATTAAGATCAGTAAATAAGGCACCCTCTTGGAAAACCCGACCCATCTTACGACGTAAATGGTAGAGGTCTTTATAGTGTAAGCGGCCTACATCTGCGCCATTTACAAAGACTTTATTGGGGGCTTTAAGCTGCCCTCCAATAAATCTTAATAAGGTGGTCTTGCCTGTTCCGCTGGGGCCCATTATGGCAGTCACTTTATAACGAGGGATTTCGAGCTCTAAATTATCATAGATAATTTTATTTCCCCGGTTGAAGCTCAGCTGGTGCACTGATACCATCGGCTCTTCTTGATTACGCATAGTGTCCTTTCATCAATTGCTTTGGATTCGCCCTAAATCAGACTATAATACTGAAATTTATTTAACACGTCTAACTATAAGTTTGAAGATGAACCATACTGAACTATTTTGTACACAAGCCCGTTCTGTAATTACTGCTGAAGCTAAAGCTATTCAGGAATTACATAGCCAAATCGATTCGAATTTTGCAGAAGCCTGTGAACTAGTCCTCAATTGCAAAGGTCATATCATATTGATTGGAATGGGGAAATCAGGACACATCGCCAATAAAATTGCAGCCACCCTGGCGAGTACAGGGACACCCTCATTTTTCGTCCACCCTGCCGAAGCCAGTCACGGTGACTTAGGCATGATAACTGCTAAAGACCTAGTCATAGCCATTTCCTATTCAGGGGAAACCCTGGAGGTCCTAAACACCTTGCCCTACCTTAACCAAATTGGTGTCGATATTATTAGCATCAGTCGAGCAGGGTCTTCTCTAGCCACCGCCTCAAAAATTAATTTAGATATCGGATTTGTTGTAGAAGCATGCCCATTAGACCTAGCTCCGACCTCTAGCACTACTGTTACTTTGGTGCTAGGTGATGCTATTGCGATAGCCGTTTCAAGTGCCCGCGGACTCACTCGAGAAAGTTTTTCATTATTTCACCCTGGTGGCTTGCTTGGAAAAAGCCTATTACTTCGGGTCAAAGATATCATGCATCAAGGTGAACAATTACCTTGGGTAGATGAGGAAGCCACCTTAGATCAAGCTGTAGTAGAAATCACCCAAAAACGCTTAGGAATGACGACTGTCATTAATGCCAATCAGACCCTTATCGGTATTTTTACAGATGGTGATCTTCGTAGGATTTTTCAGAAAAAACAAGATATTCATTCAGTTAAAATAAAAGAGGTTATGACTAAAAACTGTAAAACAGTAGACCCTGAATTATTGGCAATCAAAGCATTAGAATTGATGGAACAGCATAAGATCACGACCTTAGTCGCCGTAGATGAAAAGAAAACCCCTGTGGGTGTCATTCATATGCATGATTTATTACAACTAGGACTCTATAATCCATGAACCCTTCTATCTTAAATAAGGCAGCTCTTATTAAGCTTTTAATTTTAGATGTCGACGGTGTATTAACAGATGGAAGACTCTACTATTCCCAGCACGGAGAAGAACTCAAGGTTTTTCATGCCCATGATGGTGCGGGAATGCGCTTATTAAAAAAAACAGGGGTGGAAATTGCTATCATTTCCTGTCGAAATTCAGCGGCTGTTAATCAACGCTTAACTGAACTTGGAATCAAGCATATCTATCAAGGTCAAATCGAAAAAACCACTGCTTTCAAAGAGCTTTGCGACATACTCCATTTGACCCCTTTAGAAATTGCATATGTCGGTGATGATTTACCTGACTTACCTGTCATGAAAGCGGTTGGTTTAAGCATCGCTGTCTCTAATGCAACACACTCGGTTAAAGCAGCAGCAGATTGGCAAACTGAGCAAGCAGGAGGGCTTGGTGCGGTACGTGAAGTTTGTGAGTTATTACTTAAAGCTCAGGATTCTAACTCCTCTCTATGAAAATAATGACTCGCTATCTAGTACTATTTTCTTTGCTTGGATTAATTAGCTCAGGAAGTATTTATCTTGTATTTAATCAAAACTTCTCCTCAGAAACTCAAAATCCCATTAAGGCCTATTTAAATGATGTGCAGTATTATCAATACAATTCAGCAGGACGACTAACTCACTTCATTAAGAGCTCTAATGTGCGTAATTACCGCGATAAGAATATATCAGAATTTGATAATCCCAAAATTAAACTCTACATGGACCAAACGATACCATGGGAAATTACCGCAGTTCATGCTCGAAGCACGGAAAATGATGATTTTCTAGATCTATGGGGGAATGTAGTCATTCACCGATCTAAAACTTCTAAACAAGAATCAATTACCATCAATACTAGTAAAATCACAATGAACTTTAAAAAAAATAATGCTGAGACTAATCAGCCTGTTACTATTACTCAACCTCACGGAACCACAGAGGGAATAGGTGCTACTCTCGACTTTAAAACACAAACTTTAAAACTATTATCTAACTCAAAGGGTTCATATGATGAACAGCAAAGCCTCTGAATTATCCCAAGGAAAGGCCATGACACATTCTTTAAAAGTAACTCATCTTTATAAATCATACCATTCCAGAGTAATCGTCAAAAATATTGGATTCCACGTCAATGGAGGCGAAATAGTAGGACTTTTGGGCCCTAATGGTGCAGGCAAAACCACTAGTTTTTATATAACAGTGGGTCTCATTAAACCTGACAGTGGAACTATATATCTTAATGATATTGATATTAGTTATTTTCCCATGCATAAAAGAGCCCAGCTTGGGCTAGGGTATTTACCACAAGAGGCATCCATTTTCAGAAAACTAACGGTCTCTCAAAACATATTGGGCATTTTAGAGCTTAATACTAAACTGATAAAATCCATGAGAATGGAACAACTGTATAAATTAATGGCTGAATTGAACATCACACATTTAAAAGATGCAAAAGGCATCAGCTTATCGGGAGGAGAAAGACGTCGAGTTGAAATCGCAAGAGCTCTTGCAATGGACCCACATTTTATTCTTTTAGATGAACCTTTCGCCGGAATTGACCCAATTTCTATTGTCGATATCAAAAGAATCATCAAGCACTTAAGCAGTCGCGGTATTGGGGTATTGATTACCGATCACAATGTTCGTGAAACCTTGGATATCTGTGAAAGGGCCTATATCATCAACCAAGGCCAAGTCATAGCTGAAGGAACTCCAGACTATATACTCAAACATGCTACAGTGAGAGAAGTATACTTAGGCGATCAATTCGATTTATAATGTTGTAAGCGGAATGAAGAATAATTTCTAT
Organism: uncultured Gammaproteobacteria bacterium; assembly: GCA_903870185.1. Classification (GTDB taxonomy): domain Bacteria; phylum Pseudomonadota; class Gammaproteobacteria; order Coxiellales; family Coxiellaceae; genus CAIQCE01. Next base: position 6,259 of record CAIQCE010000042.1, on the reverse strand, counting down.
AACTAAAAGGGGAAGAACATGCAACTACAAATCTCAGGACATAATTTAGAAATAACACCTGCCATTCGTGAATTCGCTGAAAAAAAATTCCACCACTTAAAATCCTCCATTCATAAAATTACTCATGCTCACTTGACTCTTTCAGTCGAAAAAACACGTCAGATTGCTGAAGTTCAACTCAATCTTCCTGGAAAAGACATTCATATCAGCGCAGAAGATTCTGACCTTTACGCAGCGATTGACGAACTTATCAATAAAATCTCTCGTCAGCTTGAAAAGTACAAAGAGAAAAAATTGAATCATCAAGACTAATGCAAGAAATCACGCTGATTGTTCAAAATTCACTAGGGCTTCATGCACGAGCTGCAATGAAGCTCTGTGATTTAGCTGCTCGATATCAATGTCGAATAATAATCACTCATCAAGATCGCAAAAGAGATGCCAAAGACATCATGGCGGTGATGGGAATAGGCGCCAAACAAGGCATTCAATTGGATTTTAACTTTGAAGGCATCGATGAAGCAGAAGCTCTACTAGCTATAGAAGCCTTGTTTAACGACCACTTTGGCGAGATGGATCTGCTAGTCTAACAGTCATCGGGCTGCCACCAGGCGGCGCATCGACTGCTTCAATTGCATTGCGAGTCGGTGTAGTAGGCCGAGGTAGCAAAGCATCTGTATCTACTGCTGCTACAACATCACCCTCAGAACTTTTTCTTGCTGCATGCTTCGCGGCAGGACCAACAGCAAACAAGGCAGGACTCGCCCCGCCATTAACCTGGGACACCAAAGGAGCGCTTTCACCTACCACCTCAGCACTCGCAGCTGCAATACCTCCAACAGGCAAAGTCGATACCTCATTAGTTAGTTGGTCTTGAGGTTTAATAGCAGAAGGTTTTTTAGTAGACATAATCATTACTATTGGCAAAGCGAACAGTGCAATGATATTACTCACCACACGAACAATTCCAGTTAAAAGAGTAATAAAAAAATGTGGATCATATCCATCTCTGATTTCAGCCGCTTTTCTACGCAGCTCAGCCGAACGAGCTTTGTTTTCTGTACTGTCAACTCTATCCAAAATAATAGCCTGCTCTAATAATTTTTTTGCCTCTAAATATCCACCAGCCCGATTCTCATGCCCTACTACCCAATTCATTTCATCCTTACAAATAGAAGAAATCATGGTGAGACCGAACAAGGCCATTCCAACGGGTAAAGCTAAGGGAGGTGCCACCGCAAATAAAACCACAGCATTCGGGAAGGAGGCCAACGCTCCATTACCGATACCATTAAAAAATATAATCAGATGAACACGAATAGATTGTTCGAGCTTCCAATGGAGTTTGTACCAATGAGGGGCTGACTCTTTAGAGCCTGAATTATGTTCAGAAAATTTATGTGCTGATAATTCATTTTTTAATCTGATTTGTTCATCTGGAGTTAATGACAAGATATCTTTTTTAATCGAAAAAAATTGATCTATACGCTTTCCAATTCCCCTAAAGATCGTCGATGTTCCACAAAAAAGGATAATCGCATTACCAAGCCACCCAATAACACCTGCAAAAATAAAGGCTGAGATTGCTGATGCTGAAAAATTAAATTGAAGGAAAGTACCAGTTAAAGTATAAATAGGTGATCCCACTGTTAAAGCAAATGAACTTCCATTCAACATTATAAAAGCGAGTGATACGACCACTCCAAATAAAATCGCGCCGATAATTCCCATGGAACGTTGAAAAAACCCAACCTCATTACCCTGAAAATCTTTTCCATAAAAAAGACCCTTTAAGATCTTTTTCTTATTCAACCATAATTTATAACCGAGCGAATAATATCCTTTACCGACTGCCAACGAACAAAGTCCCACAAAGCCTAAAAATAATGGAATCATTAACGGATTAGCTGCCACCAAGGGAAATGAAGTCATTATCGGCACTAATTTTAGTGCTGCAGCAAAACAAGCAACCCCCATAGCTATCCCATGGACGAAGCAGAATAATTTCCCTAAGCGACGATCCCACGGATTAACTTCAGCTTCCAATCGTTTTTGTTCAGCATCTGATCTCTTGGCTAAACTCACTAGACCATTAGCCAATAGATTATCATTTGCCAAAGCACCACAGACACCGCCACCAAAAATCCCCACGATAATCAACCCAATCACAGCCCCTGGTGATAATGCAATTCCAAACAAAGAAGCTGCAAAGAAAATCAAAGCCTGAATCAAAATATAACCCGATAGTATAAACCGGGCCTTTGCTCCCCATCGAGCATTAAATTGTGCAATCCGAATTTTCAGCGCAGTATTCTCTTCCTCATTTTCACGCAATCTACGCCCTAAGTTATAGCGAATATAATCGACTAATTGCTCTGAAAATGTTCGCTTATCAATCAAATGATCGATAATCTCATTAGAATCTTCGATAGATTTTGCGAACAGGGTTCTTAAAATCCAGCGATAAAAAGGTTTGAAAACAGGCAGTATGAATTTATCGCGAAACCATTGACCTAATAAAAAGACACCAAAGGCACTTCCAATAGCAATCAGAGACAGGGCAAAAACCGGTAAAGTAGCGGCTAAGCTATACAGAATAGTAAAAGAGATAGCGGACCAAATCCCAATAATAAAGAGATTAGGAAGCCCCCGATTAATGATCCATCTGGAATTCAACCAAAATGGAATTTCTTCATGTAAATCAGCAGGATGCAGCTTTTCTTTTGGCATTAATATTCCTTTGAAATAAATACTCAGTCCATATTATAGCTTAGCAAGCTTAAGAGAATATTATTAAAATCTAATTTTTTTCTCACTTCCCCGCCAGTGTCATTTCTTCTAATAATATCGAACCCGTTTGTATATTCCCTCGCTGATCCACATCATTACCTACCGACACTAAATTAGCGAACATGTCTTTAAGGTTCCCCGCAATTGTGATCTCTTCTACGGGATATTGAATCACTCCATTTTCAACCCAATAACCAAAAGCTCCCCTAGAATAGTTTCCCGTTATGATATTAATGCCCTGCCCCATTAATTCTGTAACCAGTAAACCATCACCCATTTTCTTCAACAATCCTGCTTGATCTTGATCGGATGTATTGATAAAAAGATTATGAACCCCATCTGAATTCCCAGTGGTTTTAAGGCCTAATTTACGAGCAGAATAACTACCTAAGACATAAGACTTTAAAATGCCATTATCGACAAAAGACAAATCATTAGTTTCAACTCCTTCACTATCAAAATTAGTGCTTCCCCATCCCCCCAGTAGACGAGGACGTTGATCAATTTTAACAAATGACGGGAATACGGGCTGATCTAAGTGATTTAATAAAAATGAGGCCTCTCGATATAAACTTCCTCCACTGACCGCTCGAATGAAACTTCCTAAAAGTCCACGAGCCGTACTAGGATTAAATATAATAGGGCACTGACGAGTTGTGATTTGAACCGCACCTAAACGACTCAATACTTTATCGACAGTTCGATCTGCCAATAACTCAGGCGCCTCTAAATCTGCTGGATTTCGAACTAGACTGTATTCACTCGCCCGCTGCATTTTTTGATCTTGCTCTGCGATTAATCCACAACTAAAAAGATGCTCACTGGCTGAAGAATGCCCTATAAAACCGTGAGAATTAGCATAGATAATAAAATAATCATGAGTACTAAGATTCACCCCTTCCGTTCGAATAATTCTCTTATCTCGTTGTCTTGCTTCTTTTTCACATCGCAAAGCTAAATCAATAGCTTCAGCAGGAGAAATATCCCAATGGTGATAAAGTTTTAAATCCGGAAATTGTTTCGCAATCAGCTCGGGATCAGCAAGGCCTGAATAAGGATCAGCACCTGTATAACGAGCTATGTTGCTTGCCTTTTCAACAGCTGAAGAGATAGCTGATGCACTTAGATCAGAAGTAGTAGCGGTACCTGATTGAAATCCAAAATATACAGTCAAAACCAGATTTTTTTCACGCGTATGTTCTAATGTATCTACATCACCTTCACGAGCGTGCACAGAAAATCCATTTTCCATAGAGAGATGAACCTCTGCTTGTGTAGCCCCTTGACGCTTGGCTAACAACAAAGTTTTTTCCGCAACTGCCTGTAACTCCAAGAACTCAGGCGAAGAGTATTGCGTTTCCATTTTATTTCCCTATGGTCTAATGGGTGCGGATCGATTCTCGCTTTGTTTTATTTTTTGACTTAATCGCTGGTGCTTTATCAGAAAGCTCAATATGCGGTTGAGGCATTTTTTCCAGAGCAATTTCTAAAACTTGATCGATCCATTTAACAGGATGAATCGTAAGATTTTCTTTTACTTCTTTTGGAATTTCTTTAAGATCACGAGAATTATCCTCGGGAATAATAACTGTCTTAATGCCCGCTCGAACTGCTGCCAATAATTTTTCTTTCAAACCTCCAATCGGCAAGACCTCACCTCGTAAAGTGATTTCTCCCGTCATGGCCACATCGGCTTTAACAGGGATTTTAGCCAATGAAGAAACTAATGCGGTGCACATGGCAATACCTGCACTTGGTCCATCTTTAGGAGTCGCACCTTCAGGGACATGAAAGTGAAAATCGTGTTGTTGATAAAAATTATCTGGCAATCCTAAAACTTGGGAACGACTTCTTACGACTGTCAAAGCTGCTTGGATAGATTCTTTCATCACATCCCCCAGATTACCAGTTCGCTGAGTATCACCTTTTCCGGGAACAGTTTGGACTTCAATCGTCAAAATTTCACCACCTACTTCAGTCCAAGCAAGGCCAGTCACTTGACCTATTTGATCATTCTTTTCAGCAAGGCCATAACGATAACGCTTAACTCCTAAATACTCTTCTAAATTTTTCTCAGTGATATGAACTGATTTTAATTTAGGATTTAATAAAATTTCTTTAACCGCTTTACGGCAAAGTTTAGAGATTTCCCTATCTAGAGAACGGACACCTGCTTCTCGAGTATAACTACGAATAATGGTTAATAGCACGGATTCATCAATTAAAAGCTCTTTGATTTTCAGGCCTGATTGCTCAACTTGTTTTGGAATTAAATAACGCTTTGCAATATTCAATTTTTCAATTTCTGTATAACCTGCAATTGAAATCACCTCCATTCTATCCAATAAAGCCGGAGGAATATTTAATGTATTAGCTGTTGCAATAAACATAACATTAGAAAGATCATAATCCACTTCTAAATAATGATCACTAAAGGTACTATTTTGCTCGGGATCCAAAACTTCTAATAATGCTGAAGCAGGATCACCACGAAAGTCCATAGCCATTTTATCAACTTCATCTAGCATAAATAGTGGATTTCGAACTTTAGACTTCGCCAATTTCTGGATAATTTTACCGGGCATGGCTCCAACATAAGTTCGGCGATGACCTCGAATCTCAGCCTCATCTCGAACACCACCCAATGAAATTCTTGTAAATTCACGACCTGTGGCATTGGCGATGGATTGCCCTAAGGAAGTTTTACCCACCCCTGGTGGTCCGACTAAACAGAGTATTGGACCCTTTAATTTTTTAACTCGTTGCCCAACTGCGAGATATTCTAAAATCCGGTCTTTAACTTTTTCTAAACCATAATGATCTTTATCCAGAACAACTTGTGCTGCCGCTAGATCCTTACTAACTTTAGATTGTTTTTTCCAAGGAACAGCCACTAACCAATCTAAATAATTACGACAAACCGTAGCCTCAGCTGACATAGAAGGCATCATCTTCAATTTATTGAACTCAGCGAGGGCTTTTTCTTTTGCCTCAGTAGACATGCCTGCATTTTCAATTTTAGCTTGAAGCTGCTGCATATCATCCATACCTGATTTTTCACCCAGCTCACCTAATTCATTTTGAATGGCCTTGATTTTTTCACTGAGATAATATTGCTTTTGATTCGTTTCGACTTGCCCTTTTACTCTATCCTGAACTCGCTTATCTAATTCGACTAATTCCAACTCCTCATGAAGCAACTGATTCAATAAATTAAGTCGGTCAGTCACATTACAAGCTTCTAAAACTTGCTGTCTAACATCAATCTTTAAAGCTAAATGAGCAGCAAGGCTATCAGCTAACCGACTAGGATCTTCAATATTAGATAGTGCCGTTAAAACTTCCGGAGGCACTCGTTTTGTCGCCTTAATTAATTGATCAAATTGAGTCAATATTGCTCGCATCAAAGCCTTTAATTCAGGAGTTAAAGGCTCTTCACTCACATCAATCACTTCAACTGTGCCTACAT
>CAIQCE010000041.1 GCA_903870185.1 uncultured Gammaproteobacteria bacterium | reverse complement strand
AATTTACAGCAATTTTCGGACTTGACCTCGAACGCGGGTTAAATTACGCAAGCATACGGCGAAAAAACATAGTAAAATCAGATCGGGCTCATTGAGCGGACTGCGAGAATTCTTGCCGTTCGACAACAGGGAAATGTGGCCTAAGCTCCGGTTCGCCAGGGCAGAACAAGAGCATCCGCTTAATCGAAATTACCCCCCATTGGGAGGTCGGTTAATAAATCACACTACCGCGATTTGGAAAGGGTTTTACTACCGTTTACTACCAATCACCTAATGTGATTGGTCATTTAACCAAGAAGAAAATGAAAATTGGTGTAACGGCCTCGGGATAATGCGTATACTGCCCTTTTTTAGACCGACAGCATGGTGTCGACGGCCTTAAAAATGGCGTCAATGAAACGTGTTTTATAAGGAAAAGTCTCAGGATCGACCGGATAAACCGATATCAACGGATTAGCTTCAAATACCAGCAGTTGGCCGTGGGGAAGAACGGTAAAATCAATCCCAGCATAATCGAGATCAAGCCGTTGGGCGATCTCACGCAAAGCACGAATGGCCTTAGCCCCTAAAACCAATTCCGCTTGCTCGAGATAACGCCTCTCTTCCTCACGTTTAAAAGGCTCTGCCAACATATCCGCCGAAAAATAGTGGACAATCCATTGCTGTGAAATTGCCAAATGATAGTGATAGATTTCACGATCAATGAATAGGGTTCTATATTTCCGAAAATAGCCGTCCGGCGAAATATAATCGTGGAAATTGATGCAATAAACCCCCTCAGCATCCCGGACATTTACGGCTGCTAATGCCTCACCATCTCGGATAAGGTCCATCGCATATCCGCCATGTCCACCTACCGATCGCACGATGAAGGGATAGCGAAGCTTATAGTGGGATAAATTTTGATCCAGCTGAAATGATTGAAATTCATCCATCGGCATAAGAGCTACGTCAGGCACCACGATGTTGGGAATGCCCATCAATAACTCAGGCAGTAAGTCCCGGCGCGTATCCGCGACACGCTCAATTTTATTAAGAACTTTCCTGACGGACCGATCTTCAAACGATTTTAAATCCGCAATCAGACTGGGCGTTAAAAAATCAGCATTTCCAATACAATTAAATACAATGTCATGGCTTGGAAGATCACGAATTTGCTCTTCCGTTGCATACGCCATTTGGAGTTTGAGCATGGTGTGGCGCTTTGGGATGACCGTATTAAATTGTAAATTTCCAAGTCCAGCGGCCAATAGGACAAGAATTGAGCATCCATTTGCGTCCGCATTGACAACATCTATAGGTTGCGGGCGCGTGACCCTCGCCTGATAGCTTCGAGCCAAAGCAGGCCGTCCACGGCCTTCGAGAACCTCGCCGATAAACTTGTTAGGAAGCGACAATGTGGGGTCGACCGCGAGTGCCTTTTCAAACCAGTAGATTGCTTGATCCACCAACACCCTTTGGTTTGCGCTGGCCATACTGCTGAAAGCGAATATTTGGCCTAACCGTTCAAGAATTGAGGCATCCGACGGAGATAATTTATAGGCATTCGTAAAACTAGAAATGGCTTCAGGAATATTCTTTTGTCCAAAATAGAGATTTCCCAATTCGCAATGAATATTAATCTTATCCCCACCGTGCTGGATTGCCGTTTTTAAACGGGAAATTGCGGATTCAATATCTCCGGCAACTTGATCAAAACGTGCGAGATTGACGTGGGCGTCGATATAATCGGGCCGAAGATGAATCGCTTTTTCAAGAAGTGTTTTAGCCTCATCGACGGGAACGATTTGCGACAAATTATTGAGCGCAACAACATCCCCGGGATTGGTCGAGATAAGATAACGATAGAGGCGTTCAGCGGACTCGAAATCCCCTTTTTTGTGCCGTTCAATGGCATCTGAAAAAGCGTTATCAGACGGCTTCCACTCACTTGGTTCTACTTGCATCATCTACCCGATTATCTGTGTACGAAGTGCGAATGCGTCGCATCTGGCTATATTGATTATCGATTATTAGCCAAGAGAAGCAAAATAATGGATCGTTCTTGCAAGTCCTTCGTCAAGTTCTATTTCGGGTTGCCATCCCAATTCCTTTTTTGCCATCGAAATGTCGGGCTTCCGCTGTTTCGGGTCATCTTGCGGTAGTGGCATGAAGATTAATTTACTTTTTGACTTGGTTAAATGGATGATTTTTTCGGCCAATTCGAGCATCGTGAATTCATGAGGGTTACCTGTATTGATCGGTCCCGTCATCTCGGGGCCCGTTTCCATCATTGCATTCATCGCCCTAATCAGATCGTCAACATAACAGAAGCTGCGCGTCTGCTGGCCATGGCCATAAATGGTAATGTCATCCCCGCGCAGGGCCTGTACAATAAAATTACTGACAACGCGGCCGTCGTTAGGATGCATCCGGGGTCCATAGGTGTTAAAAATTCGGATCACTTTGATTTGAAGCTGATGCTGGCGCCAATAATCAAAAAAGAGTGTCTCGGCGCACCGCTTGCCTTCGTCGTAACAGCTCCTAATGCCAATTGGGTTTACTTTCCCCCAATAGGATTCGACCTGCGGATGGATTTCCGGATCGCCGTAAACTTCGCTGGTCGACGCCTGTAAAATCCGGGCGCGGACCCGCTTGGCCAGTCCGAGCATGTTAATTGCGCCATGAACGCTGGTCTTGGTGGTTTGGACGGGATCAAATTGATAGTGAACCGGCGAGGCGGGGCAGGCCAGATTATAAATCTCGTCAACTTCAACATAGAGAGGAAATGTCACATCATGCCGCATCAATTCAAATTTGGAATTGGCCATCAAATGACGAACATTTTCTTTCCGACCGGTAAAAAAATTATCGACGCACAGCACCTCGTGCCCTTGTCCGAGCAGGCGTTCGCAAAGATGCGATCCGAGAAAGCCAGCTCCACCCGTCACCAAGATCTTTTTCGACATCACTAATTTTCTTTCTCGTCAGTCGTCAGTATTGTAATTAATCACCCATCAACTGACGGTAATTTTCTGATCCGATACGCTAATTTTTTTGATAATTCGGCTGATCGATGGCTCCGTCAGCTCAATGCCGATTTGGTCCTTCACTAAACAAACAACTTGTTTATTCAGGATCTTTTTCCGCTGATTTTTATACTGCTCAAGATTGATGATTTGCTTCAACCGAATAAGATCGTTGGTGTTCAATTTTGGCGAACGGCCGGGAGGCTTTTTGTTCACAAGCCCGTCCAAGCCACATTCGTTAAATCGAATGATCCAGTCCCTAATCGCCTGAGGGGTCACGCCCGTTATTTGCGCAATATCCTTTCGGCAGCTTCCGGCATAAACCAAGCCGAGGGCTACCAATTTCTTCTTTAACTTCAAATCGGTGGTTTTTCCCGCTAAGCAAATTACGCTGTTTTGGTCAAAATCCGTCCTTAGCTTAATCTCGGCTACCATAAAAAATCTCCATCTATCTGTTCAAATAGAACGGCGGCCGATGGCGTTTGTTTAATAATATTTTCCGATTTTGTTATCTTTTAACGTTTTATGAGCCAGCATGAAAGATCAATGATGTTTTAAATTCGATGCTTTAGGCTATATGCCATTCTAAAGGGCCGGCAACTCTCAGCACCAATCCACTTTATTTATGATAATGCGAAACGAGTTGGACGACTTACATACCGATTACAGGTCCAATGAAAAAATACAAGAAATAACATATAAACCATTGGAATCATTGACCAAACAATATTTCTAAGCTTTAAAGGCAATAGGATAGGAGTTCGGTTAAATTGTTCGAGGTCAAGTCCGAAAATTGCTGTAAATT
>CAIQCE010000040.1 GCA_903870185.1 uncultured Gammaproteobacteria bacterium | reverse complement strand
CCCCATTAAATTCATTAAATTGATCACTCCACTTGCTTGGCCATTTTTTACAGCCACAATAAGCAATCTAATCATTTTAATTGAATCATCTGAGCCAAGATGTTTAAACAAATCACATGCCAAACTTGTCGCAGCATCCTTTGAAGGGAAGTAGGATAAAATGTTTAAAATTGCTTCATGCTTACCTGCATTCGAAAGCATTTCTAGAAAGGCTAATAATTCAGAACAGTCTAAAATAGGCGTTTTTTTAATTGTGGAATCTTTAAATTCTTTGAATACTGGACTGGTTTGAAGTTCAACTATCGATTGATCCAATTGACCTGTTTGGACTTTTACTTTAAGATTTTCTAATAATTCTCTCATATCAATCGCCTATTTTATCTAAGATTGTAGAAGTATAGCTTCTTAAACTTAAAATAACCTTAACACTATCTTTTGATTCAAAAATTCTCAACTCTGCCAAAACTATCAAACAAGTGATGGCTGTTTATGATGTGTTATTCCAAGAACCTTTTATTGGAAGAGCACTCTATGCAGAAATTCAAGCTGCCCATCACTCAAAAAAACTAAAGTCTAATGAGGCTCCGGAAGCAGGAGCATCTGCGGCACTTAGAATGTAAATTCCAATAAATCAAGGCGCTCAAACTAAACTTATATTTATCTTAATATTTATTAGAATCAATATATTAAGAAATACAAATGGAATTAACTAATCACTCACACTGGATAAGGTTTTTTTATCAATCTTTTCATTAAACCCAAATATAACTAAACTTTAATTTATCTTAATTTACATACAAATCAAATTGATAAAATAATAAATCAAAATAATAAGACAAGTCTAATGAGCATTTATTGATCAGATTCGATTGAGCTGCCAGGCTATAAAGCTCAAATTTTGAACAATTCATCGCCATTGACCCAACCCTATTAATCAACAACGAGAAGATCAAAATCCTTTTAAAACCTCACTACGGTATTATATTTATACCCAAAGCTGTATATTCGGCCAAAGGTGTACTATTATTTTACTTCTATCGACTGGTTGGTCATGGAGTGACTATTTAAATGAAATATTCTGGATTAAGTGCCTGTTACTTCCCCACACGAGTCATCCTCATTGATGATAACGTGAGCTATTTACGCAGCCTACAGAGCGTTTTAGACACTCGGGCGGGCACTTATGATGCCTATAGCAATCAACATAAGGCCCTCGCCCATTTAATCAAAGAATACAGACCTACTCATTTTGACCAAAGGATCATTTCGCATCCTGAAGAATTTAAATTGAACCATCGACAAATCGAAGTGAATATTAAGGGCATTCATGAGGAAATCTACAACCCCGACCGTTTTCAGGAAATTGCAGTCATAGGGGTAGACTATTCTATGCCTGGGATGACGGGCCGAGAACTCTGTGAAAAAATGAAAGATAGCCCTATTAAGAAATTAATGCTAACGGGTGAAGCAGATGAAAAGTTAGGGATTGAGCTCTTAAATCGTGGAATCATTGATAAATTCATCAGCAAATCAAATCCTGATTTCAATGAATTGGTTTCAGTTGCCTTAAGGCAATTACAGGCTGAGTTTTTCCGTAACCAAACTCAGGTCGCAATAGACAGCTTACTGAATACCACCGATTACCAATCAACTTGCCTCAATGATCCTGCTTTTATTCAACTATTTCATGCACTCTTTAAAACTAATGATGGAACTGAATATTATTTACTGGATAGCTCGGGAAGCTTTTTATTCCTATCCTTCAGCGGGAAACCTAGTTACCTAGTTCTGCGTTCTGAAGAAGATATGCAGACTGCTGAAGAACTGGTTAAGTATTCAGATCGCCCTGATCCAGCTGTCTTGAAAGCTCTTGAGCAAAGAGAAAAACTCATCTTCTGGAAATCGAATGAAGCGACAGGAGATACTTCAAACTGGGAAAGCCTGCTCTATCCAGCCACTAAGTTAGACACGGCAATAGGCACCTATTATTACAGCTATATCACTCAAGCAAGTGCTTTTGATCTTGATACATCCAAGATAGTTTCCTATAAGGCTTATTTAGAGAATCAGTAAGTGTAGGGTGGGCAAAACGAAGTGTGCCCACCATTCAACATATTCTTATCTTAACATTACAAAAAGAACGGGTTCGGTGGGCACACTTCGTTTTGCGCACCCTACATGATATACAGCACGGAGATATGTGCACCATCACGCAGCCAAACCAACCTCAACACCCCCAACCAAAGCAACCTTCTCTTCATTCTTTGCTTCAGCTGCTCTCTTAAATATTCCTGGCCCGCCATAGACTGTCTGAACACCTGTAGCGCTTTCAGCGACAGGAACAACTTCAGGCTGAAAGGCTAAAGGATTAGAGGTTATAGTAGGAGCTAAAGCTGCCTCATGCTCTGATTTATCAGAAGGTGCAGCAGGTGATTCTGCAGCATACTTCCAAGGTGTAAAAATAATCTTACTGTTTCTAATCCAAAAATCAGAGCACAGGAGAAAAGAAGCCATCCCTCCAAATATAGCTACTACGACCGCAACTTCAAGAGGAATCGGAGCCCAGCCCGCCGCTATAAACAGAGTATTCAACAACAATACTCCGCTATAGCAAAGTGCTGAATTAACACCTGCATTCACAACGATACATAGCATTCCCACCACAGGCCATTTGGTTTTTTTGAAATTTCTCCAATTCTCAGAAATTGTTTTAAGATTCTTACAGAAACCATCCATAAAATAGTTGTAGAAATAAAATTCCGTAAAGGCACCTCCCGTAAATGAAATCACTAAACTGGTAATCAGCGCAGGAACAAGAGGAACATGCATGCTCACCAACAAAGTTGTTAGACCCAAAGTAAATAATAAACTTAAAGCCAAGACGTTGAAGATCGAAACAACGAGAGCGAAACCCTGACCCAAGGTTAGATTTTTCAACCATTCTTTAACACTCACTCTCTCTTTATCAAATCTATCGAGCCAGGTTTCCAATTCTTGGATCACCATGATGATCCCAACGAAAACTCCAAATCCCATTGCAACAGCCCCTAAGACTCCTACTGAACCGAAAGCAACTGCTGTACTTCCAAAAAGCATCCCAGTGACTACAAAAACAGCTATTCCACCCCAATAAAGCAGTTTTTTATTCCAAGTCTCGAGCTTTGGTTTAGGCTTTTTCCCTCTTAGTCTTAGCCCAAAGGATTCTAAACACTCAAAATTCACACTAAGATTAACCAGCCCACTCATGACCCCGCCAAAAGCCACTGCAAGCCCTGTGGCCAACGCTTCGCTAGCCTTAGAGACATCATTAATAAAGCTAACCATCCCCATAGTATGCTGCAAACTGCTCCCAGCAGCCCCTAGGAAGGCTATAGTGTAAGCAAAAACTCTAGTGATATAGGCCCAAGATTGATTTTTGACTTTAGTGGATACTGCCATGACACGCCCCCGCATGAATTAATATTCTTAATAGTTGAATATTAATTCAGTCATTAGGAGAAGTCAAGGTGATTTGATTATTTATTCAATATT
>CAIQCE010000039.1 GCA_903870185.1 uncultured Gammaproteobacteria bacterium | reverse complement strand
CGCCTATCTTATTTTCAAAAAAATGTTAAAGAAAGGACATCCGCCTGACAACTGGACCTCCCTACTAAAAGAAGCCAAAAAAATAGAATCAAAATTCAAATAATATCTCGGCACCAGAAACATTCCTGGTGCCGATATTTTTTTATTTCAGAGAAGGAATCGGAAGATCCACATTTATATCTTCATCGTAGTTCAGATCAAGACCAAAACCAAATAATCGATAAAAATCGTCACGACATCCTTTTAGATCACTGATCGATTCTATATTGTCTGTCGTCACTTGATTCCACAACTTTAAAACTTCGGCCTGAACCTCTGGCTTCATTTCCCAATCATCGATACGAACTCTATCGCCATCGTCTAATTGCATATCAGCACCGGTATACAAGAAATCATGGAACAAACGCCACATTTGCTCGATACAGCCTTCATGCAAATTCTTAGCCTTCATCACTTTATATAACAACGAAATATAAAGTGGCACTACAGGGATCGCAGAACTCGCTTGAGTGACTAACGCTTTATTGACTGAAACTAAAGCACGCCCCCCGATGGATTTTAACTCTCGATCCAAATCATGAGCCACTTTTTCTAAATGTTCTTTTGCTTTACCAATTGTACCTTCGCGATAAATCGGGAATGTAATTTCAGGACCGATATATGAATAAGCCACCGTTACAAATGAATCCGCTAAAACTCCTGCATTTTTTAGGGCTTCCATCCATTGTTGCCAATCATCTCCCCCCATCACATTTTCGGTATGAAGTGCTTCAGCTTCAGTCGCCGGTTCGATATTGATCTCTGACACTTTTCCGCTCATCATATCAACGGTTTTATTTTGAAAACTTTGTTTCATCGGCTTTAAAACAGAATTGTAAATCTCACCTGTCTTAGGATCTTGTCGACGAGGAGAGGCCAAACTATAAATCACACAATCCACTCCGCCTTGCCAATCCGCTTTAATCAGCTCGATAGTCTTCGCTTTGATTTCATCTGAGAAAGCATCTCCATTCACGCTCTTGGCGTATATACCTGCCTTATGTGCAGCTTCTTCAAAAGCCGCTGTGTTATACCAACCTGCAGACGCTGTTCGATTACCTTCAGCAGGTCTTTCAAAAAATGCTCCAATGGTTTTTGCATCAGAACCAAAAGCGGCCACGATTCGACTCGCCAATCCATAACCCGTTGAAGCACCGATCACTAACACTTTTTTAGGGCCTTGCTTCAGAGCCGGATGTTGTTTTACATAATCGATTTGTGAAGTCACATTGAGCGCACAACCTGTTGGATGTGCAGTAGTGCAAATAAAACCTCGGACTTTTGGATGAACAATCATGGACAACTCCTTTTTAGGACTACAGTAGAAAATGTGGGTGCCATTCTACCGAGATTGGGTCTACGATACTAGAGCCTCAAACCCTACCTAAATCCTGGCCCCCTAGTCGGTGGCTGAAGAGTTGCATCACCATTCTCAGTTAGACAAGCCTCAGGCTGCAGCTCGGGATGAAACTCCTCACCAACTGGTAATGGCGCCTGTGTAGCAAAATCTGAAACTAGCGGCACTGAAGATGAGGGAGCCTGATAAGCATCAAGTACACCTGGCACCCGATATGCCCTGCCTCTCCCTCGAACTGCTAGCAATTCACCTGCTGCTAGAGGGCGAGCTTGTTGCCATTCCCCCGGATAAAATCCACCAGCTGGTCTACCTGCGTACATAGACACTGTAGGACGTGATGCAAATGGATCTAGCATCGCCGACCTAGCCGCTGCCGAAGCCAGCCCCCTACCTGCTAAAGGAGCGGAACTAGAAGCTTGTGCTGAAACAAGAGATGGCAGCTCTCTCCCAGCTGAAACAGCAGAAACTGCAGGAGCAGGGACTGATGAAGCAGCTCCTAACACCTGAGTAGATCCTCGAAGCTGAGGAAAAGCTAAGATCGGTGCGTCTAGCCTGAATCCACCGGCAGCAGGAGCAGCGGCAGCTGAGCTACGTTCTCTATCACCTATCCGCCCCCCTGCCACTCGAGCTCCAAATCCCGCTTCAACACCCCGACCTCTTTCCACTCTTTCCCCGCCCATACCAGAACTATAGGCCGCTGCACCCGATCCACGAACATGCTCTTCACCTCTATTTCCATAGGCTTCACGACTTCCAACAGCTGCAGATGCAGATGCTGCTGGAACTCGACTTCTACTTCTGCTTCTACTTCTTTCTCTTCCTGCACCATCTGAATATCTGCCAGCAACAAGCCCACTTGAGGAATGAGCTCCTGAAGTAGTTTCACGCGTTAAGTATCTTTGTCGCAATCCTTTTATCGAAGCCTCAAGCTGAGGTAACTCCACTATTAAATTTGGAACCAAGGCATTACTTGTAAATCGACAAACTGGTTTTGCATGTCTCATAATTTCGACCGCTTCTGTACGAGAGTAAATACAACCATTTGAAACCACGACTGGCTCTTCTAGGCTACCTAAAATGCTGCTTGTTAAACTTTCTATATTTCTATAGATATGAAGATAACGTTGATAGTCATCGCGGGCTAAAAGCTCATCCAATGTCATGGATTTTATATCTTCACTTAAAATCTTTGCTAATGCTTCACTTGAAACTTTCATAATCTAACCTCTAAACCTATGGTCTAATTGAATAATGACCCATCACAGTACAGATTCATTCTTAAAATAGAATTAAATGAGCCTCAAAAATTCAAAAATATTTAATTTTGGACGACCGAATGTTTTGCTCTATTTAAGAGCATCTCTATAAATTACTTATTTTGGTGCCAGGCTCCGCCAGCACAATCTCTAACTAATTGATTAAATAAGTTAAGGTGCCTGGCTCCAAAATTCAAAACTCAAAATTTTTCAATTTCGAGAGATGCCCTTAAGGATTTT
>CAIQCE010000038.1 GCA_903870185.1 uncultured Gammaproteobacteria bacterium | reverse complement strand
TTCGTCAAACGGCGTGCCACCCAAAATAATATCCACCCCGCGACCGGCCATATTAGTAGCAATCGTCACGGCCTTGGCGCGCCCAGCCTGAGCAATCACATGTGCTTCACGTTCATGCTGCTTAGCATTCAAAACTTCATGAGAAATTTTGGCTTTTTGTAATAATTTCGATAACAACTCAGAACTCTCAATAGATGCAGTTCCGACCAACACGGGTTGTTGGCGAGCTTTGCAAGCTTCTATATCTTTAATAATAGCCTCATATTTATCTTTAGCGGTTAGATAGATACAATCGCTGTGATCCTTTCGGATCATCGGTTTTGTAGTGGGCACTACAACCACTTCTAATCCATAAATTTTTTGCAGCTCAAATGCTTCCGTATCGGCTGTTCCTGTAGTTCCACTTAACTTTTCATACAAACGGAAAAAATTCTGGAAAGTAATGGTTGCCAAGGTTTGATTTTCCAATTGAATCGCAACACCTTCTTTTGCCTCTATGGCTTGATGCAATCCATCAGACCAACGACGACCTTCCATTAAACGACCCGTATGCTCATCGACAATAATAATTTGTCCGTCTTTAACAATATAATCCACATCTCGATGAAACAAAGAATGTGCTCGTAGGGACGCTATAACATAATGCACCAAGCTGATATTGGAAGGATCATAAAGACTAGTGCCTTCTGGCAATATACCCGATTCAGCTAGCAATCCCTCTATCGCTTGATGTCCTTGCTCGGTGAGATGAGCTTGCTTTGTTTTCTCATCAACTGTGAAATCTCCTAATTCTTCAGGTGCAATTATTTTTTCACCCTTAGGATCTTCCTCTACTTTTTGTAATTTCAAACGAGGCACTAATTGATTAATGCGTGCATAATATTGAGAGCTTTGTTCAACTTGCCCTGAAATAATTAAAGGTGTTCGGGCCTCATCGATTAAAATGGAATCCACTTCATCCACGACAGCAAAATTCAAATCTCGTTGAACACGCTGATCCAAACTATAAACCATATTATCGCGAAGATAATCGAAGCCAAATTCATTATTGGTTCCGTAAGTGATATCGGCCAAATAGGCTTCTCTTTTCCCTGCCTGTGAAGTATTACTCAAATTGATTCCGACTTTCAAACCTAAAAACTCATATAAAGGACGCATCCATTCTGCATCTCGGTGAACGAGATAATCATTCACGGTGACTAAATGTGCACCTTTAGCACTTAAGGCATTTAAATAAAGCGGTAAAGTAGTCATTAAAGTTTTACCTTCGCCCGTACGCATCTCGGCAACTTTCCCATGATGCAATACCATGCCTCCAATCAGCTGCATATCAAAGTGCCGCATGCCTAATACTCGGCGACTCGCTTCCCGAACGGTGGTAAATGCCTCTATGAGCAAACTGTTTAAATCCTCACCCATCTCCAATCGATCACGAAACTCATTAGTCTTAGCGGCTAACGCCTCATCGCTCAACGCCTGATATTGAGGTTCCAAGGCATTGATTTCGGCAACGGCCTTCCCATAGGTCTTCAGAAGGCGCTCGTTGCGAGTGCCAAAAATTTTCTTAATCAAGTGCTTAACCATGGTGATTCGAATCCGATTGATTTAAAATAGGCTTGGATTTTCTCATAGATCAACCGCTCTGAATACCCTATCTGCCGTTAAAAAAAACAGTTTTACGGCTTAACACCCATACTCAAGGTTAGAAAAACTTGCTAGACCCCAAATCCATCCAAGATCAGCTCAAAAAGAGCAAGCTCAGCAACCTGATCCAAAAGGCTCAAAGGCTGCTTCGTCTTGAGTCCACCTTTAAAACCCTATTAGAACCTGAGCTACAAAAGCATTGCCGGGTGATGAATCTTAATGATACCGACCTCCTGATAGAGGTGGATTCTGCTGTCTGGGCGACCCAATTACGCTATCGAACAGCCGATTTGCTTTACGGGCTTCGCAACTTTCGCGAGTGGGAATACATCCAATCCATCCAGTTTAAAGTAAGGCCTCAAGCGAACCCCATTGAGCCCAAATCTCCAGAACCCCAGGCTCTCTCAGCCGCCAGTAAATCCAATATCCGATCTCTCGCAGAGAGCATTGAAAACCCAAAATTAAAAGCGGCATTATTGAAGCTAGGAAAATAAAATTATTATGTCGCAATTAAAAAAAAACTCACAAGCTTCATCCTTAGGAGCATTTGATGGACTCAGGTTATTAGCCGCCTTTGGGGTACTTTATAGTCACAGTTTTGTACTAACAAGAATGGATTACAAGGAGGTCTTGATACGATTCACTCATGGAGCCACTCCACTTGCTGAGATCTCAGTCTATGTCTTTTTTGCAATCAGTGGCTATCTCATTACACAAAGCTGGCTTAGAGATCCTTCAATTAAACGGTTCATGATACGTCGCTTATTGCGAATCTTACCCGCCTTGGTATTTGTCATTGCTGTGAGCGCCCTTATTATAGGCCCTCTATTAACCACTCTAAGCTTGCAGGAGTATTTTTCAAACAGAGCCGCCTGGAACTATCTTAGTAAAATATTTATTTATCCCACTCAGTATGGTTTGCCGGGAATATTTGAAAACAACCCATTCCCTATCGTGGTGAATGGTTCACTCTGGTCCCTTCGTCTTGAATTTGCATTGTATATAATCGTCATGATTTTAGGCTGGTTAGGGCTACTGCGATGGCGATGGGTGAGCGTTATGCTGGCTTTTATTTGTCTCTTATTCGACCTAGTTCTGACTCAAACCCATTTTTTTCATTCCATCCATTCTCTACATCAAACCCTGGTGCTTTTCGAAAATGCCCTTCCCTTTTTCATCGGCGCTGCATTAGCCAAAACTAATCTAGATTCTAAATGGTTATGGAGTATCGCTCTCTTGCTGATAGTTTCTACTCTATTACTGGTTTCTACAGCGATTTTCAAACCATTACTATTATTAGCTGTATCCATTGCCACTATTCTGCTAGCTCATTATCCTAGATTCTGCAGTTGAACTCGCCTCTACTGTTTAAAAATAGCACATTGCTAGACCATTTTCTTATCAGTTTTAAGGCTCTCACCCAGGCTTCGGCAGTAAATTCGAAGGGTTGATTAGCGTCGCTTCAACAAAT
>CAIQCE010000037.1 GCA_903870185.1 uncultured Gammaproteobacteria bacterium | reverse complement strand
TGATAGAAGTATCTTGAAATTCGTCGATCAGTAAATGCTGAATTTTATAGTCCCAATATAAGGCTAAATCGGTTGGTTCCTCGGGAGTACCTAATGCCCTTAAGGCGGAAAGACTGAGCTCTGTGAAATCAATCTGTCGATGTTCATGAAATATTAAGCTGAGTTCTGCGGTGAGGTGGGGCAATATTTGAATGATTGATTTAAGCAATTGCCATTCTGATTCAGAATATTCTGTTTTGGGGAGATGCAACACCTCAGTCAATAACTCTAAGATTAAGGGTTTGTCTTTTAATTCAAGAATTAAATCATTGATACGTTGTTTGTATTGTTGGTACATTTGTTTAAGATTTTTTTCAGTTGCGGTGCTTGGAAACCCAATCCGCTTATCGACCATTTTTCGCCACTGATGTTCTTCAGTTAAAAGTAATTTCCCCAGTGCTTTCCAGAGATGGAGTTGCTTATCAGAGCTTATTGGAAAATCATCAATTTCTAGCCATGAAACTAATAAATGTTCAGGGTTGGATTCTTTTAAATTGAGTCCTGAAAATTGTGCAAGTTCGAGTATTTCTGATTTGATATCAGGGGTAAGTTCATTATCGAGTCTAGCTAAAGCTTCTACGACTAATCGTTTTAATCCTTCTTCCAAAGATTCTCTTAGAGCATCTGGGTTGGCATGATAGGGTACTATGTGGCTTAACCATTGTTCACGTTTGGCTAAAAGTGAGATTAGAAGCCCTTCAGCCATTTCAACTCGGTTGTCGAGTTGCAGTAAAAGTTCATTCAGTGCTTTCGATACAGCTGAATTATCATTTAGCTGATTTAATAATGCATCCACGGATTTTTTATATAAATGCTGCGCATCTTCTGTGATAGTAGCTGCTGGGCTTAATTGTGACAATATAGGCATTTGCCCACTGAGCTGTGCAGAAAGTGAATCAATGGTTAGTATTCGGAGTCTTTTGGGGTTTTTTAAAAGATTCCATGAGCGTGTTTGATCATTTTTCAGAGCAGTTGAAGCTAATTTCCAAGTTTGTAGTTGATAAGCTTCTGTAGGTGCTTCTGTATAGGCTGCTTTTTCCAGGGCATTGAAAACTCTTTCATGCATTTCAGCGGCTGCTTTTCGCGTAAAAGTAATGGCAATAATTTCTTCAGGTTCTTGGACTCTTGAAAGCAAATTTAAATATCGTTGGGTTAAGAGTTCTGTTTTGCCTGATCCAGCGGGTGCTTGGACGATAAATGAGTGATTAGGGTCGAGTGCGAGTCGGCGTATTTTTTCTTCATTTGGAATTAAGGTTGTGGGCATGCTTTAAACTCGGCGAGACCCACCACTCAAAGCCCCTAGGCTGGCTGCCACAGCCCCTAACAATGAAATCAACAATGCTAAAAATGCGAGAGTACTCAAATGTGAATGAGCATCAGAGGATTTTTCTGAATGGGCTTTAAGTGAAAGTTGATAATCATTTTCCCATGCGTGAATCAAAATATTCGCTTTTGATTCGCTAATATTGCCATGATCAACTAATATATTCGCCAAGTCTTGCTTTGCTTTTTCTTGATTGGAAGTGCCAATTGATTTAAGAAATAATTTTATAGCGTCGGAAAATTGCTGCTCAATACTATCCAATGCATGTTCTTCAGCAGATTTAATAAGATCCGTATCTGTTTCCATGCTCACCGATTTTGCTTGAGACAAAGACTCAGCCTTTTCAAATAAATTGTTGGCTTCTACATTAATCTTGTTTAGCAATTCAGATTGATCAGGATTAAGAGTATTGAATTCAATCAAATTCCCTGCTGTAAAGATTTTTTCAGTGGCACCCGAAAAACTTCCCAATATGGGACTCAACGAAGTTGTAGAGATAAAAAACATGAGAAAAGTGGAAAGAGTCCACATTAAAAATCCATCAATCATATTTTCGACTCGATGATCTAAATTCCCCGTCAGTTTTCCCGTCACCCACCCTCCAATGAACATGGAAAGAATACTAGCCAATGCATACCAGATAATGGATTCAAGTCCAAAATTGGATAAGCCAAAACCTAAGCTTAAAAGATTCAACAAAAACCCGATGCCCAAGACACTGACCACACCGGCGATAATCGAAGCCCAGGAAATACTTGAAATTAAACTGGGATTTTTTAATTGATTCATTTGGGTGTGCTCCTTGTAATTGATTTTAAAATACTAACGAATAACGACGACTACAGCAAGCAAGCATTATAGAAAAATTGGGTTTGTTGGGCTCATCCTGCGTGAGGTTTATCATGAATTTAAACTCAGTGCTATTGCAGGACTTAGCCCAACCTACATTATCTTATACGCAGTCGCTATTAATCCTACACAACCCCTGAAAACCACACC
Organism: uncultured Gammaproteobacteria bacterium; assembly: GCA_903870185.1. Lineage (GTDB taxonomy): Bacteria > Pseudomonadota > Gammaproteobacteria > Coxiellales > Coxiellaceae > CAIQCE01. Next base: position 4,366 of record CAIQCE010000037.1, on the reverse strand, counting down.
TGCCGCAGGCTTTATTGATATCAATAGGGTCGACAGCAGCATATCCATTATAAAAATCCTGGGCGAGTTGGGATAGATTTTCTCTCCACACTGATTGAAGCTCTTTCCAGTTTTCGAAGGAAGATTCTTGTCGCAATTTTTCAAGAGGGGTGATTCCACTGATGCTTGAATACTGGGCTGAGAGTCCTTTGAATTTTAGAGATGACATTTTTATCTCTGCAAAGCTAATGCATTCGGCCTCTGTGAATGAAAATGTGGTATATAGAGGTAGTTGAGGTTCCAAGGGTCTGGAGCCAAACCAATCACTTATTATACTTGCTCCTGTTTTATAATCGATAATCATAGTGCTTCCATTTTCTAAACGATCGATCCTATCAATCCTTAAATTTAAATTGAGTTTTCCAATGGTAATTGAGGATTTAACTTCCACGGCAATGACCTCAAAAGGATCCCTGAATTTTTCAAGATTGAGCCATTTCTTTAGTAATTGATGAATTCGTATTCGCTCTATTTTAAGAAAGGGCTTTAAGGCTGGGTTATTTTCAAGAGGTTTGATGCATCGGTGTATCATTTGATTCAAAAATTCATTTAATTCCACTTCGCTCAATTTTTTTAGAGCTTCTTGAGTCTTTAATTCTTTCCATATCAACTCTAATACTTTATGAATAAGTTGTCCTTTAGTAAGGGCTGATAACCCTAGCTCAGGTGTTGAAATGCTTTTTGTGTTTAAACGAAGATTGGCAAAAGCTCTAAAGGGGCAAAGTGCTTGTTCTTTAAGTATATAACTGCCGCCCTTGATATTTTCATTTTCATCTAAAACAGGAGCCCTGAAGTCTTCAAGGCTTTCAAGCTTTGAAGATTCTAATAGCATCTGACTTTGAGATAGTTTGAAATCTAGATTCAGGTTTTCAATGGAAGTAGCTGGAAGATTTTTAATTAAAGGACTAGGGCTCAAGGCCAGTCCTTGATTTTGAAGGGTCGTACTAAAAATTATTTCAGAAGCGCTGTGTAAAAGCCGCTGATGTATTGTTTCTGTGTATGCTAGTTCACGTTCAGAGGAGGCGTGAGGTAATTTCCAGGCTCGTTGATATTGAATAGGAATAAATGGGTTGGGTCGTGCACTTGGTGGCCAATTGGAGTCGGTGAGACCCATTACCCATAATCGATCGAACTCTAATCCGGCTGTTTCTAATATTCCTAATATTTGAATCGGTCCAGATTCCGATTGCGCTTGGAATAAGGTTTCTTTTGTCAATTGGATGAGTGTAGCCACTGCTTCAGTTTTGGAAGCTTCAGGTAAAATTGCAGCTAGAGTCGAGTATTCAGCTAATAAAGATTGCCATCGTACCCAAACTTGTCGTTCTTCAGCATTAAGCCCTCGATGACCAGGCCAACCAATCTGCTCTAATTGTTGCTTAAAGTATTGAACCCACTGTTCATGAGATTTTTTCTTGGATGATTTAGATTCAGATAAGGCTTCGTCTGCTTTTTCAGGCTGGGCCCATCTTAGAGGGAATTCAGAATGAGGATATATTTCAGAAACAGATTCTAATATGGAATTGAAATAAAAGCGGTTAATTTGCCTTCCAATGGTGAATTCCCGTAACTGATAATCCAGTTCAGCAGCGAATGAAGCTTCCTCTTCATTCTTATTCCAATAAGGAGAAAGTAACCAATCACTCAATAGATCTAATTCCATTGATGAAGGATTTAATTGAAGACTAGCGATTGCCGAGCGAATCATAGGGTGATCGCCCAAGCATTGCCCTCCAGAAAGATTGAATGGGAGGGCCGCTTCCGGTTGCCAGTTCAATATATTGCTTCCTCTAAACACAGCCTGAAATTCTTCACGGATAGAGTCTTGTAATAAGTTAAGTTCAGGGATAATGCACCCAATCTTAAGCTCAGGGTTTTCTTGATATTGTTTTTGAGCCCAAAGAGCCATCGATTGGATTTCTTTAAGTGGCTCATCAAATTCCAAACGTTTAACTTGGGGGCTTCGAGTTTCGCTTTCGAAGAAATCGATTGAATGGGTATTTCCAAGAGTATTAAATAGCCGTTGATAAAGAGGAGGTATTTCATCAAAACCAATGAGGATCAATTTCTTTTTAATATTAAGATTATTTTTACTTTGATACAGATCCATTAGAGCCTGAGGAAGCTCAGTTTTAATGATATAGCTGTGTGTTTGGCAATAGTTTTTAAAAGTTTTAGCCCAATGATAAAAACAGGAAACATCTACTCCATACTCTCCTTTGATTTCATTAAGCTGACGGTCCCAAAGGGTTAAAAACTCTAAGGCCTCTTGGGCTAATTGAGCGGATGCTGCAATATCCAATAATGGATACTGACTAGAATCATAACCCAATATTTTTTGCCAAATTTGTTTTTCCTCAAATTCAGTTAATAACCGAAAATCATTATTGCAGTTGTCCATCCAGGTTTGCATTAGCCATAGATCTAAAGGAATTACATTGGCAGAGAGCCAGGCCTGCTTTCCCTTTTCCATTTGAAAATAATTATAAGCATTTTTAAAATGACTCGCTAAGCGATGATTTGCAGTCAAAATAATCGTTTCAGAGTCGAATGTGGGAAATAGCTTACGGTACATCGAGACACTCCACCCTTGTTAGAATTTATGAATTCCATTCCCATTCTTTGATTTGAATAGTGAATTGTTAACAGGTCTAAATCAAAATCATTTTAGTGTCAATTTATTTCTTTAAGTCGGGGGTGTTACTTGTTAAGGTTACTCTAACTCATTGAATTATAATAAAAATATCATCTTGTTTAAAATATGACCAATCTGATTGAGGTGCTTATTTTTAGTGAATTTTAGGGAATTTTAATCAAGATATCCACAGCGTTATCCACAGAAATTGTGAATAAAAAAATGCCCTAGAAATTGCTCTTCCTCAGAGTTTAGAACCTGGTGCCAAATTAACCTTGAGTAGCTACAGCCCAATCCAAGGGAACTTTACTTGCACCTCTAGTCCCTTGCCAGATTCTGGAGTCAGTAACAAGACTTCCGCATTATGAAGCTTAGCAATCTGCTGGACTATACCAAGGCCTAATCCACTGCCAGGGGCTTGATTGCCCACTATTCTGAAGAATCGTTCAAAAACTCTCTCACGGAGCGCCTCAGGGATCCCAGGACCTGTGTCAATCACACCTAGTATCGCCATATTCTCTTTTTGGCTTAGGTTAACAACTACAGATCCATTTTGAGGAGTGTAGCGGATGGCATTATCGATTAAATTCCTCATTAAAATAGAGATGGAGGTTTTATTGCCTTTAATCTGTAGGGGGGCTTCTGTAGGAACCAATTCAATCTCTATATCCTTGCTGATTGCTTGAGGAGCAAGATCAGCGACCATATCGGTTGCTAGTTTGTTGAGGTCTAAAATTTCAGGCTCATTGATCGTAGCTTCCGGTAACATTCGGCTAAGCGTTAATAGCTGTTGAATGACGTGAGCGCTCCGATCTACGCCGGCAATTAGATTGCGTAATGACTGTTCACGTATCTCTGGGTTTTGAGTACGAAGAGCAACCTGAGCTTGGGTATTGATGCCTGCAAGAGGGGTCTTAAGCTCATGGGCAGCATCTGCTGCGAAACGTTTTTCTCGAGCAAAGGCTGCATCGAGACGCTTAAATAGATTATTAAGTTCTTTAATTAAAGGGATAATTTCAGCTGGAACAGCTTGTATGTCCACGGGTTTTAAATGAGAGGGGGCACGATGGCTGACTTCATTGGCAACTTTTTTCAAGGGATCAAGTCCTCGGCCGACAATAATCCAAATCAATAGCCCTAAAAATGGATAGGTCACCAACATAATGAAGATGGAATCTTGGGTTAGCTCATTTTCCAATTTTTGTCGAAAATTAGCCTTTTCTGCCACCATAAAGATCAAATGAGTTTTGGGAGCCACGTGAGTATAAACACGCCAGGATTCTCCCTTTAGCCATAGATTCGATAATCCTGTTTTCCCATCTGATAAAGAATGAGTAGGAGCATTAGAGGAATGGAGGATCAAATGATGTTGCGAGTCCCAAATTTGAAAAGTACTGACCTGGTGGGTTTTGCTTAAAGCCGCTCTCAATTTTCTATCACGTGGGCTAGTGTCTGACTCTAAATTAGGATTTAGGCTATTTTGAATATGCTGTTGGACCGTGTTTAGGTTTCGAGTAGCTACCCCGTCACTGAATAAAGCTTGCATCTGGAATGCATTCCCCATCAGCTGAGTATCCAGTTGTAACTGTATGTCCTTATGAGCAAGAAACAAATTACCGATGATAGCGAGCGAAGTGATTAGAGTCACGCTCAGTAGCAGATTGATTAAAAGGAAGGTTCTTATTGAAGATGTCA
>CAIQCE010000036.1 GCA_903870185.1 uncultured Gammaproteobacteria bacterium | reverse complement strand
TGTTGATGAGGAGGTAGAACAGCGCGAATTTCATCAGGGCACCCAGGATACTGGTGATGCCGAATATATGAACGCAGTCACTTCTCTTATCGGTCAACACAAAAAAATCCTTCTCAAAACGGATGAGTCCATATATGGCCCATGCTTCGCTTGGGACCAACCTACACAATTCTGTAAAAAAAACGGCGCACAAGGCGCCGTTTATTATGAGTTATTCAAACCAAACTCACTTCCAACCAGTGACTTCCGCCACTCCCTTACCGATTTCAGCAGGAGAGTTTACTGTATGAACACCAGCCCGTTGAAGAGCTGCAAATTTTTCAGCTGCAGTTCCTTTGCCACCGGCAATAATCGCACCGGCATGACCCATTCTCTTACCTGCTGGCGCCGTAACACCCGCAATATAAGAAACCACAGGCTTCGTAATATGGGCTTTAATATATTCAGCGGCTTCATCTTCAGCAGTTCCACCAATCTCACCCACCATGATAATCGCTTCTGTTTGAGGATCTTCTTGGAAGAGTTTTAAAATATCGATGAAATTAGAACCAGGAATCGGATCTCCACCAATTCCAACACAAGTACTCTGACCGAATCCTAATGCCGTGGTTTGATTAACCGCTTCATACGTTAATGTACCTGAGCGAGAAACGATACCGACCTTGCCCGGTTGATGGATATGCCCTGGCATAATACCAATCTTACATTGTCCAGGAGTAATTACGCCCGGACAGTTAGGCCCAATTAAGCGCGCATTATGATTTCTCATAAAGGCTTTGACCGCCAACATATCTAACACAGGAATACCTTCAGTGATACAAATCACTAATTCGATGCCGGCATCAACTGCTTCAATAATAGAGTCTTTGCAGTAAGCTGCTGGGACATAAATCACACTCGCACTAGCACCAGTCGCTTTAACAGCATCATGAACGCTGTTAAACACGGGAAGATCTAAATGCTTTTGCCCACCTTTTCCAGGTGTGACACCTCCAACCATCTTTGTACCATATTGAATGGCTTGCTCAGAATGGAGAGTCCCTTGCTTTCCTGTAAAACCTTGGCAAATAACTTTAGTATTTTTATCAATCAATATACTCATTTTGAAACCTCTTTCACAATTCGCTCTGCTGCATCGGCAAAGCCATTTGCAGCAATGATATTCAACCCACTTTCTGCCAGTTTCTTGGCACCCAATTCAGCATTGTTACCTTCTAGCCGAACCACCACAGGCACTTTAATGCCAACTTCAGCAACGGCACCGATAATTCCATCTGCAATTAAATCGCAACGAACGATTCCACCGAAAATATTCACTAAAATGCCTTTTACTTTAGGATCGGAAACGATGATTTTAAATGCCTCAGTCACGCGCTCCTGAGTAGCACCACCACCAACATCTAAGAAGTTAGCGGGATTTCCACCATTCAATTTGATCAAATCCATCGTCGCCATAGCAAGGCCTGCTCCATTGACCATACAACCGATATCCCCATCCAAGGAAATATAATTGAGCTCCCATTTTTGAGCCTGAGTTTCACGCTCATCTTCTTGAGAGGTATCTCGCATAGCGCGCAAAGCAGGTTGACGATACATAGCGTTATCATCAATATTCAATTTTGCATCTAAGCAAAATAATTCTCCACTTTCAGTGATCACCAATGGATTAATTTCCAACATGCTCAAGTCGCAATCCACGAATACTTTATAAAGCCCCATGGTTAATTGTGTGAAGGCATTAAGAAGAGCAATATCCATGTCCAATCCAAAAAACAATTGACGACATTGATAAGGTTGCATACCTACGGCAGGATCGACAGCCACTTTCAAAATCTTTTCAGGAGATTCTTCTGCTACTTTTTCGATTTCCATTCCACCTTCTGTGGAAGCCATGAATACAATTCGTTGTTGAGAACGATCGATCACAGCACCTAAATAAAGCTCCCTTGCAATAGCAGAAGGTTCTTCAATCAAAATCTCATTAACAGGTTGTCCATGTTCATCTGTTTGGAATGTGACTAAGCGAGTACCGATCAAGGCATTCACGGCTTTCACAACGTCTTCTTCAGTCGAAACAATTTTCACACCACCAGCTTTACCACGTCCACCTGCGTGAACTTGAGCTTTCACCACCCAGCGTTTTGTGTTGAGTTTTCTAGCAATAGCAACAGCTTCTTCTGCATTTTTAGCCACTTCTCCACGAGGTACAGCAACCCCATGTTCTCTTAATATCTGTTTTGCTTGGTATTCATGTAAATTCATGAGTTATTTTCCACAACCTCGATAACACTATTAAAAAAACAGTTTCAAAATGAAACCGCCCCTATGTACTCAAAAGCACAATTCTTTCCCCTGGATCCCGCGAACAAGTCGCGGGACGACGGTTGGATGACGATTCTTTCTCCCACTCCCGCGAACAAGTCGCGGGACGACGGTTGGATGACGACTCTGTCTCCTGCTCCCTCGAACAGGTCGCGGGACGACGGCTGGATGGTACGGTGCCTGGCGCCTAAAAACTAAACTCCTAAAATCAATCTGGCTGGATCTTCTAGCAATTCTTTCACAGTTACTAAAAATCCTACAGAGTCTTTACCATCAATAATTCGATGATCATAAGATAAAGCAACATACATCATTGGTCGAATTACAATTTCGTTATTCTCAACCACCGCTCGTTGAACAATATTATGCATACCCAAAATAGCACTTTGCGGAGGATTTATGATTGGAGTCGACATCATAGAACCAAATGTTCCACCATTTGTGATAGTGAAAGTTCCACCCATCATATCGTCCATTTCCAACTTTCCATCTTTTGCTTTATTCGCATAATTGACTATCGCTTGCTCAATGCCAGCCATGGTTAAAGTGTCGGTATCTCTAACGATAGGTACCACTAATCCACGCGGGCTTGAAACAGCGATCCCTATATCATAATAATTGTGATAAATAATATCATTTCCATCGATAGAAGCATTTACAATTGGGAATCGTTTCAAAGCTTCCACAACCGCTTTCACAAAGAATGACATAAAACCTAATCGAGCTCCGTGAACTTTCTCAAATTTATCTTTGTATTGTGATCGAAGATCCATCACTGGCTTCATATTGATTTCATTAAAAGTAGTCAATATCGCGGCTTGAGACTGAACTTCCACTAATCGCTCTGCAATTCTGGCTCTTAATCGAGACATTGGAACTCGTTGATCTTCACGAGCAGCACTCGGCGCACTAACAGCAGCAGAAGTATTCGCTTTAGCAGCGGCAGGTTGAGATTTTTGATTTAAATGAGATTCCACATCCTCTTTGGTGATCCGACCATTTTTACCGGATCCTTTCAATGTACTGATATCAATATTGTGTTCAGAGACCAAGCGTCTCACTGCAGGACTTAAGTCTTCAGTGGATTCTGTTTTTGACTCCGTTTGAGCCGCTGCTTTCGTTGATGCTGAAGGACTTGCTGCAGCTGCTTTATCATTAATAATTGCCAATACTTCGTGAGCCTTAACAGTAGCCCCCACTTGGATAATAATTTTCTCAATCACACCCGCATGAGGAGAAGGCACTTCTAACATCACCTTATCAGTTTCCAAATCCACCAAATTTTCATTACGCTCGATAGTGTCTCCCACTTTTTTATACCACTTGGAAATCACGGCATCACTGACAGATTCAGGAAGTGTAGGGACTTTAATTTCAATACTCATAAATTTTTCCTTAAAAAATTATATTAAAGGCTTGGGTGATAATGCTTCTTCTACTAATGCTTGTTGTTGCTGATTATGCAAGGCTGGATAACCCGGCGCAGCAGAGGCCATCGGGCCTCGACCCACATATACTAATTCTTGATCTGGTCTCATCGACTTAATTAAACGATGTCGCCCGGTAAACCATGCGCCTTGATTCATCGGCTCTTCTTGGCACCAAACAATTTCATTGGCTTTAGTATAATGTTTCAGCAAAGCAGCCAATTCTTCATAAGGGAAAGGATAAAGCTGCTCAATTCTAATTATTGCAATATCATGCTGTTTTGTTTCACGTCGTTTCGTTAATAAATCATAATAAACTTTCCCACAACAAACTATGACACGACGAACTTTCTTAGGATCAATCTCCGCATCAATTTCAGGAATCAGTAATTGATAAGATCCTTTTGTCAGATCTTTAAGGTCAGAAACTGCTAATTTATTTCTCAGCAAACTCTTAGGCGTCATAATAATTAGAGGTCTACGCACTGGACGCACGACTTGTCGACGTAAGAGATGGAAAATTTGAGCGGGTGTAGTCGGCACACAAATTTGTATATTATCTTGGGCCGCTAATTGCAAATAGCGTTCTAAACGAGCAGAAGAATGTTCAGGGCCCATGCCTTCATAACCATGAGGCAACATCATCACTAAACTTGAAAGGCGTTTCCATTTTTGCCAAGCTGAACTAATAAACTGATCGATAATAACCTGGGCTCCATTGGCAAAATCACCAAACTGAGCCTCCCAAATTACCAAGGATTTTGGATCCGTACCAGAATATCCAAACTCATAACCTAATACAGCCGTCTCAGAAAGAACTGAATCATAAATGGAAATAGGCGCTTGTTTTTCATTCAAATGAGCCAAGCTTAAATAAGCCTCTCCCGTTTTTTGATCAATAACCGCTGCATGCCGATGAAAAAAAGTGCCTCGTCGACAATCTTGGCCCGTGAATCGAATCGCTGACCCCTCACTTAATAAACTGGCATAAGCTAAAACTTCGGCAGCACCCCAATCCAATGGTGCTTCTTCTGCCCACATTTTTTGACGCGCCACCATAATTTGTGAAACTTGTCGCTGCAACTCAAATCCTTCAGGGAATTTCAATAATTGAGCTGCTAAAACTTTTAAATCCTTAGCAGGAACACCCGTATCAACTTGTGTCTTAGAATCCTGAGTTAAATAAGGAACCCAATCTGCTCGATATCGTTGAGTCAACCCTGAATCCAAAAGCTTCACTACAGCATTTCCTTGATCAAGCTCTGCAACGTATTCATCCACTAAAGTTTTAGAAACGGCTTCTGTAATCACTCCAGCTTCTGTCAATCTTTCTGCATAATCTTTATAAAGGGGAAGCATA
>CAIQCE010000035.1 GCA_903870185.1 uncultured Gammaproteobacteria bacterium | reverse complement strand
CAAGGATCTCGAAGCCAACGCCCACCTCCAGCGCACCACGCCTCCCGGACTCCTCGCCAAACTCCTCACCCGCCACCTAGCGCCCTACGGCATTACCCTCAGCCAGATCCCTCTCCTCCGAAGATAATTAAAATAATCGCGATTGTCAGCAAGGAATCCAAATGATAAGCCGATAAAAATAACGCGAAAGCTTGGTTGAGGCCGCTGACTAAATTGATGGAACCTGTCGGCACAATAATGGCAATAGCGAGTGAGGAAAGCACGAGCGTTCCGACGATTAAGAAGGAGGAGTAGGTTAAGGCACGCGGAAAATCTCGAGTAGGATTCTTTACCTCTGCTGCATGGGTGGCTGACATCTCGATTCCCATCAAGCTGAATAAAATCACCACAATAAAGGCGATATTGTGGACATGATGAAGGTCTGGTAGGAAATTATTAAACGATGGCGTGATGGCAAGTGGATGATGATGGAAAACCCAAAATAACCCTAAAATAATAATGAATAACATGGGTACGATGGTCCCCAAAATAGCCCCAAGAATACTAAGGTAGCTGGAGGTTTTCATGCCGAGGCAATTGACGAAGGTAGCAAGGAGAAAGGTGCCCAGTACGACCGGTAACATAAAAAGTTTATTATTCGCCAGCGCGGGGTCAATTAAATAAGCAATACTGGCTGCGATAAAGGACAGAATAGTGGGATACCAAACGATATTGTAGACCCATTGTAACCATATACTGAAGAATCCCCAGCGAGGGCCGAAGGCTTCTCTCACCCATACATAAGCCCCACCCGTTCTTGGGTGATTGGTCGCGAGTTCCGCTGTCACAAGGGCGCAGGGGATTAAAAAGAATAGGGTGGCGAGGATATAGAAAAATACGATCCCAAAGCCATAAATAGCATTAATTGGCAGATTCCGGAGGCTATCGATGGCGATCACATTGATCATCGTGAGACCGAAGACGCTGAGGGTTTTGCCCTTGGGGGTGGAAAAATCCATCGTGTTTGCCCTACTCTAAATAAAAGCGCCCATTGTAGCGTTAAATTATAGGATTGTAGAGGGGTTTTAGGGTTAGCCTGGGCCTAGACGCTGGGGTGGGATAGGAGGTCCTTGATCTTCAGCAGGAACGGGTGGGGTTATTCCAGTTCCCCCTATAGATCTGAACCCATCTCTACTATCATCTAGAGAGATAGGTGTTGAGTTTCCTGTACCTGCAGTGGGAGTTGCAGTTGCAGCTGGAGCTGAAGCTGGAGCTGGAGCTGGAGCTGGAGCTGAAGTTTTGGCAGCGGATTGGTCAACAGCACTATTGGATGGTGTTTGTGCTACAGGCATAGGAAAAGCATTGTTTGGGTTGAATGCTAAATCTTTTGCGAAGCTCTCAGCTGAGAAAGCAGTTACATGGGATGTGCCATTTTCATCAAATTTAATGGTCGATTCTATTTTGAGGATTTTGGGTAGGCTTGCTTGGATAGAATTAAGTTTTATTAAATCAGGGTTGCCTGCTGCTATAGGGCTTAATGCTTTATTTTCTTGTTCAGTGACAGGCCTTAACTGATTATTGGAAGAATCAATCACATAATGGCCTGTGGTTTCTGCTTCCCCAGTCATTATTATATTCGTTGTATGGATATCTTGGATTTCGCATTGAGTTTTGCATGTGAAATTGCCATCATTATCTTTTGTGAACATTACTTTGGGCTTATTGGGTTTTCCAAGGTGACAGTTTGCTTTATCATTTTTTAGTAATGTTGAGACTTCCATCGCCGATACTGTGATAAATTCTTGTGGTAGGTGGTTGCGTAGAATCTTTGTCATTTCAGTGTTTTTTCCAGAAAAATTCTCGATATATAGCATTATTTTTCTATAGTCATCTATGTTTTCATTTCTTTTTTCTGGAGATAAATCTTTGTCATTTTCATATGCATTGATTAATCTGCTCAAAGT
>CAIQCE010000034.1 GCA_903870185.1 uncultured Gammaproteobacteria bacterium | reverse complement strand
TAATATCAGCAATATCCTGCAAGGCATTGTCCGTTGAACCATCATCAATAATCAGTAACTCCCAATTGGTAAAAGTCTGATTAACAATAGAAAGTACAGCAAATCTTAAATACTTACCTGCATTGTAAATTGGCATGGCGACTGTTACTAAAGGCAACTCATTTTCCTTATAGTTATCAAGTGATCGTTCAGCCATAGTATTTTTTCATTGTTCAGAGTGCTATCCAATCGACAGGAAAAAGATCTTTAATATCATTTTTGTTGGCAAACCATTTTTTGGGAGCTATTACTATTTTATTTGGGGAAACATTTAACCACGCCCCCCACCAACTAAAGGAACTATTAGCGATGATATGATGCTGACATAGACTCATCAAATGCATATCATTGTAGCTCTCTAAACCACCATTATGGTTAACAAACTGATGAGGTAAATCAATCTTCAAGTTATCTTTCACCCATGCGATATCATCAGAAAATATATAGATATAAGGTTGTTGCACTTGCTCAACAATCAATTCAATCGCAGCTCGATAATAATCCAATGAGCATACGCCATGTGTTCCCGTAGTTTTTGGATTGTTAATATAATCGCCGCGTCGCACATGCAAGCTCACTGCATTCACTTGAGAAATTTGTTCGGCAAGCACAGCATTGTTATTTATCAATGGGGACTTAAACGTAAAGTCGGCGCGTATTATTGCTGCGTGAGCTTGAAAATATCGCTCGGATTGCCAATAGCCAGACAAATAGCAAGCTTTGGAAACATGGTTGATTTCATGCCAATAATGATAATGTGGTTCAAAAACCAAACTATTGCGGCGGAACAATTTCAAAGAAGAGTGCGCTAAAATTCGTCTAAAACCTGATAAAGTCTGCCAACCTAAAATATTCTGTATTTCTGTTTTAGTAGCAATTTGTACCGGACATACAAAAACCTGTGAAAGCTCAAAACCATGATGTAATCCGTAACCATTAAATCCGGCAATATCTAAATATAAAGACTCATTACGCTCCAAAGACAAAGCACGAGCCATTGCGTATTGGAACATTTGGTTGCCTAAGCCTCCAATAATATTGCTTATTATCATATTGATAAAGATCTCTTTAGAATGTAAATCAAAGCCAAATTATTTCTTACTTAAAATAGCTCTAAGAATCAAGAGTCTGCTTTATAGCTTTATAATGGACATCTTGCTAAATTTTTAAGCATCATAGCCTAACTAGCTTAGTAAATACGAGCCACTTCATTTTTCTTGCAATAATTGTTCAAATATCTGTTCATACTGAACTGCAATTTTTTCCCATGTGTAATGTTCAAGCCAATTTTGCCTTCCTTTAGAACCTAAGTCTTCCAGCAAAGCTTTGTTATTCATTAATTCTGTCATTAATGCTGCCAGGACATTTTCATCTACTTGGGTAAAATATTTTGTATCAATTTCAGAAGGACAAATCACCCCAGCCTCCGTCCACTCTGCAATTTCTATCGCATTACCAACATTAACCGTAAGAAAAGGAGTGCCAGCAGCTACTGTCTCAAATAGAACCAAGGGGGAATATTCAATATTCGAAGCAAAAACAAATAAATTTGCAGACATAAATGCTTGATTCAATTCTTTGCGACAAAAATCAGTTATTAGTACCTGTTTATTCGCCTGAGATTTATTGATTGATTCACCTATATTTCGTGGCGATGCACTGGCACGGATAATTTTTCTTATAACTTGCTTTAGTGTATTAAATAAACCGTGGATTTTTACTAACCCAATGATTTTTCCCAATAAACTACTCAAATCCTTTTCCGACCTATGTACCTCGTTTCCATTAAGAATTAAAGTTGCATGCTGGTTTTTGTTTAATTTTATCTTGGCAAAGGCATTTACAGCTTCCTTATGCCCCTTCATTCCATTGAAACTTCCTACAGTAAGAAATAGAAATGATTGCTCTGGAATTCCATGTCGCCCCCTGAACATAGGGTCAATTACAACATCAAACTCGGATTTACTGGCACCATTTGGAATAACAGTAAATCTTTCGATACTATGTTTACGCGCAAAATCAATATCGCGATATTTAGAGGCATGAAAAATAAGATGATTAAACTTTCTCAATACATCAGGAAGCTCTTGAAAATATTTTGCATACCTAGGTTCATATAAACTTGAAAACCCACACGGTATAAAAACTTTATAAGCATTTATTTTATCCAGCACAGGCCATAAAGCATCGAATGTCCATTGCTGTGCCGCATAAATCATAATAACGTCAAAAATACCATTAGAAATATACTCTTGATATAGCTCCATTTCGCCAGCCATTCCATCAACCCAATTCCCTTTAATATTGAAATCCTTAATAACAACGCCATTAAGTGTATCAAAATTTCGCATAGCTAACTTAGTCGTTACCACTGTTACTTGATGCTCTCGTTCAACAAGTCTCTCAGCTAATTGCTTAATTACTTCTTGAACGCCACCCACACTAGGTGAATAAAATTGACAACAAAATAAGATATTCATTAACTTTTATTTTTTATAAAACGCAGGTAATTTGTTGGTTTTTGTATTATTTAATCAAATGAACTTTCATAGCAACCGATCGATAAAAAAAACTGAAGGGTTACATTTTGATAGACATGCATAAGCATATTTACAATCATCACTATCCAAAAAAATAAACTTGAAAGTCGAGCCATTAGCACTTATCACTACCTAAACATCAGTGTATAAATTCCCTTGTAGAAAGTTTTTGTACGTAATATGTTTAAGTTGAACCCAGAAGAAAAAAGTAAGTTTATAGCATCCCGCTTATTCGCTCCAGAAAGTGATAAAAACCAACGCATACGCCATGCTGCTTCGGCTTCACGGTAGTAAGGTAAATCTTTATATCTTGCCACTACCTCAAGTTCGCTTTTCATCATCTTTGACCTATTAGAGGTTAGGTGATTATTATGAATACGATATCTTGCAGTTACCTCGTCGTAATAGCCAATCTCATGCTGCTTAGCAATTTCAAGCCATATAGGTAAATCATCCACATAATCATCATACCGTTTAACACCTCTATAAACATCCGTTTTTACTAAGGCACTAATACCATTAATATGAAAATCTGCTCTTAATAACTCTCGAAACACTTTTCCTGAGCGGCACGGCTCATTAACTATCTTTTGTATAGCGCCATAGGAATCAATAATACATATTTTAGAGTGTACTACAGCATAAGAGGGATTACTTTCCATAACCCGAACAAGTTTTTCAATCTTAATTAACTCATAAATATCATCAGAGGCAAAAGGTGATATATATTCCCCCGTAGCAAGAGCCACCAATTTTTTAAGTGTATTTTGATAGCCAATATTTTCTTGTTGAATAAAGATAAAGCCATGAATTTCGGCAAGTTCAGCTATTTTTTCTGAGGTACCATCCGTTGATCCATCATCAATAACTATTAGCTCAATATTTTTATAGGTTTGATTTACGACGCTATTAATGGCATCCACAACATATTCAGCATGATTAAACGATGCCATTATGACTGATACTAACGGGTTATTAGTTACCAAAATAACCCCTTAAATAGTAAAAAATTCCAATAATTTTTAAGTTATACATAGTGTTTTCAATTCCTACACTTTATGAAAAAAACAAAATAATTTGTGTCTAAGAATCTTAGATATTATATTTTTTAATCTCTTAAGTAGTTTATAGCAAAGATATAGATTATCTTTTATAGAATAAGGTTGGACAAGTAATTCCTTAGTTATATATGTAGTTGCTGTCCATATAAAATCAATGGCTAATCTATTTTCTTCAGGCATCAGTAATTTCCTCTTTTTTACATATAAAATATAAGTAAATAATAACGAAACAATGACTTTTTCTTTATATCGCATTAATAAATGGCTATTAAACTTATTTTCCCTTATTAAAGTTAAAATCATTCCATCAACTATAATTGTAGAAAAATGCTTAAAAGAAAACTTTTTTGTAGAAGAACTTAAATTATTTCTATAAAAATAAATTACATCACAAAATGCTACGTTGCTTGCATGAAGAAAAAGAAGCCGTGACGTATATTCATCGCCATTTATAGCAATTTCGCAATATTTTATTTCTTTTAAGGTATCTGTACGGAGTAATCCAAGAGCTCCAATTTCCCAGTACAGACTAAGCTCAAAGGCATCCCTGCCAGAAATAACTTTACTAGCATCACCATTTACCCCTATTAAACTTCGAGATATAACATTATTTTTATAGTCCCAAAAAGCTGTTGCCGAAATCACAATGTCGGCCTGTGTCTCTTTTTGTCGAGTAATTAGCTTTTCAAGATAGATTGGTACAATTTTATCGTCACTGTCCAGCATCACAATATACTCGCCATTAGCAATAGCAAGTCCGACATTTCTTACGCAGGCAGCTATGCCGCAATGCGGATGATCGATAACTATAATTTGAGGATGTTTTTCTTGATATCGCTGCAATATATGTAAACTATTATCTAGCGCCCCATCATTAATGCAAATAAGCTCCCATTGCATATAGGTCTGTTCAATAACAGACTCAATCGCTTCTGATAAGAATTCTTCTGCGTTATATACTGCCATTAAAATAGAGATAAGCGGCTGTTCTATTTTGTTAATCATAGCTGTTTTATTTTTAACTTTAGATAGATTTTTTGGCGGACAATGTCTTTAGTTATGCCTATTTTATTTAAAAGACGAAATAGACAATAAAAAGATAGCAAAAGTAGTAACGTTAAGTTAATGCCCCATTGCAGCCAAACAGGTGATAGATGATAATCGGCAAATACTAAATATTGAGATAAATATAAATTCGGTGGAAAATGACAATTAGCGGCAATAATAGCGAGGATAACACCAGATCCAATGATCTGCTTTACATTTGAACCTGTCCATGAAGTATCTGCGATGGTTTTGGTAATGATCAAAAATGATGTGATTGCGAAGACATAAAGCAAAGCAAAGGCAATTCCGGCTCCGCTTAATCCCCACTGTTTTATGCATAACCAAATTAATGAGATATAAACAATATCATTGAGCGCCTCTGCCCATAAGGTTACTTTACTTCTCCCCATGGCAAGAACTACAAAGCCTAGTGGCCATATAATGATCTGTCCAAAAATCCCAAATACCAGCCAGCGAAGAATATCCGCTGCACCCTCAAATCTGTTGGTATAAAAAATATCAATAATGATGGGTGAAAAAATCAGGGTTGCGGCCAGTCCTGGTACGGCAAGCAGGAGGCCTATTTCTGTCTGTGTATTGACTTCGACGGCTATTTTTTTCTTGTCAGTCGCAACCGCAATCAGACGAGGATAGTAATCGGTACCCATGGCGCTAAGCACAAAATTGACAAGTGCCCCCGATAGTCCAAAGGCCGCCAGATAGCTGCCGAGACCTTCGATACCAAATTGTTGGTTCAGAATCAGGCGAATAGTGTAGGCTGTTAATGCGCCTCCCATTCCGGATAACATTATGGGAAGTCCAAAAGTCAAAAGTTGAGCTACTTCTATACGACTCTCCCGCCAGGGAAGATGTATTTCTTTAATAGCAACGCGCCGAGCAAAAGACCAGGAAGTTATCATTCGTGCGGTGGAACACAGCAATAAGCTTGGCACAATGCCAGCCATGCCCCACAAATAAAAACAAGCAATACTTATTAATGTGCCTATTATGGAGCCAATGACGTTGATTTTTGCAATATCTGTAATGCGTCTGGTTCCCTGTAGAATACAAGATTGCCCGATACTAATGGCTTCTAACAAAATGGTAAAACCTAGCAGTGCAATTGCAAAAGCATGTTCGGTAGTGCCAAAGGTAAGCTTTGACCACCAAGCACAACCCCCGATAGTTATCAGCATGCCCAATGTACCTGTTAATAAAACAGTACGCCTGAGAGTTTTGACTGTTCGGGCAATTCTGTCCTCGTCATCTGCACCGTAACTTTCTGCAATTTGCCGTACACCACTGGTGGTCAAACCCATGCTGGAAATACTCCCTATCGTTCCAGTGATTGTACCGAACATTCCCATTAAACCAATACCGGCAGGTCCAAGTAATAACGCTACAAACTTCGTGCGCAACATACCAATCAGTATGTTGATGAACGATGAACCGCCAATTAGTGAGGTTGCTTTTAAGATTGTTCGATAATTTCGCGAGTGAGTCATGATGAAGAAATTTGAGCATACAAGAGCCATTGACCTGCTGCGGAATTTAAGCACAGCTCTACAGCATAAGTTATTTTTTTTAACTTAAATGCTCTGGCTAACCGATTAATGATATGCATCTTAATTTTCAAATACTTCAAGGGTTTTAATTACAGAATTTACTGATTTTGGTTCAAGATGCGGACCAATAGGCAAACTCAATACGTTATTATGAATTTGTTCTGCGATAGGGAAATAACCTTGTCCAAACCCCAATTCCTTGTAAGCGGTTTGTAGGTGAGGTGGAATAGGATAATGAATTAATGAGCCAATCCCCGCTACGCTGAGTTGTTTTTGTAATGCATCGCGTTGCGGATGTTGTATGACATAAAGATGCCAAGCGGGTTCAGCCCATTCGGGTACAAAGGGTAAAAATAGTCCTGTATTTATTAATTCGTTGCTGTAGCAGGCAGCAATATTAGTTCTGCGGATATTCCATTCATCCAACACCTTAAGTTTAACTCGCAAGGCCGCAGCCTGAAGAGGATCTAGGCGACTGTTAAAACCACGAACCTCATTAACATACTTAACTCGAGAACCGTAATTACGCAACACATTGATACGGTCTGCAATCTCTGGATCATTGGTAGTAATAGCACCACCATCACCATAAGCACCGAGATTTTTTCCTGGGTAAAAACTCCAAGCCACCACATCACCATGAGCACCTAGTCGCTTACCTTTATAACGAGCACCATGTGCTTGTGCGCCATCTTCCAATACCCGTAACCCATGTTTTTTGGCAATAGCTAAAATAGGATCCATGTCCACTGGTTGGCCGTAAAGATGTACTGGCAAAATGACTTTAGTGCGCGCTGTTATAACCGTTTCAATTTTAGCGGGGTCAATATTGTAAGTCTGAGGATCAGGTTCAACCGGAACCGGTATTGCACCACACTGGCTGACAGCTAACCAAGTAGCAATATAGGTATTGGAAGGAACAATGACTTCATCGCCAGGTTGTACATCTAAGGCTAATAATGCCAAATGTAAGGCATCTAAACCGTTGGCGACGCCTACGCAATGTTTTGCCTCGCAATATTCTGCGTATTCAGCTTCAAAAGCTTCGACTTCAGGGCCAAGTATGTACCAGCCGGAATTAAGTACCCGATCAAAGCTTTGCTCCAATTCGGTACTGAGTTCTTGTTGGGTTGCTTTAAGATCTAAAAAGGGGATGTTTGTTGATAATTTGTCATGTTGTTTTAAAAACTCATCAGCATGCATTGCAATCTCTGGATATTTTTCAATCATACCCGCATCACGCGTAATCACCTTGGCATCTATTGCTTTTGCTGAGGCAATGATTTGTGAGTCTTCTATATCATCATAATCTATGTCTATATAGGACGGTGTTTTAGCCAACTTAACTTTCGTTAATAAATCTTTAATGGCCGCGTGAACAACCGAATTAGTTTGTTTATTCGATAGATTTATTGTTTTTTTGAGTTCACTAAATAAAACATATTCGATATTATCTAAAGACGAGGAACTGATATACCCCTGATATATTTCGTTATCAAATAAAACCTTATAGACTTTTTTTGATACGGGAAAAAGGTTAGATCTTGGGCCGAGCAAATTATCGATGATAATATTGTTGTCTAGCAAAACATTGATCATTTATATTTCTCGCTTAAATAGCTGCCACGGTCTTCCTTGTATTGATCACTTTTATAATAAGCTTCATCATAATTGCTTAAGCCTGTCATGATTAGTTCACGCCAATGTTCATTGATATATTCATCAGTAACTTGTTGATTTTCTTCTATGGGCTTAATGGTCTCTGAATCATCGAGCAGGGCAATTATTTTGAGATGTTTGGAGTTAAGGTTTTTATATTCATTGGGTATTTTGATCATACCATTATGAACATCTGCTTCAAATTCAATTGCGTACATTATTTATACCCTCTGTACTATGTTAATTTCAAATAATTGTCTAAGTCTATTTTAATTAAGCGTTATTCCATCGTGCTCGCATAAATTCTGCATAATCACGGTAGTAATCAGCTTCGTCATATTTATTGGATGCCAATACCATACAAACGGAACCAGATGAAAAGTTATCCAATTCACGCCAGATCATCGGGCAGACATATAAGCCATTGTAAGAGCGACTAAGATGTACACGTTTTTTTTCTTTTCCATCGTCTAGTACCACATCAAAACTACCTGACATGGCAATGATTAGTTGATGTAGTTCTTTATGGGCATGGCCACCACGCTCAGAACCGCCGGGGACATCATAGAGATAATAAACACGCTGAATATCAAAAGGAATTTGATTGCCAGATTCAACAAAAGTCAAGTTACCGCGAGGATCTTGTATTTTTGGTAAATCTATCATTTTGCATAGGTCAATATTCATTTAAGTATTCCCAATTCAATTTAAAACAAAGCTATTTTCAGGTAGGAATTTAGCAAATTTTTTGCGCGCTTGTTTAATAGCCATGCCATTAATCGTATAAAGATAATCATCTTTATTGCTGGCTACTCTTAGCGCACCAAAACGCTCATGAAACCGCCATACACTTTCATTACCTTTACGCACATCAAAATGGGCGGTCTGAAACTTTAAATAATCAATGGCGTAGGCATAAACCATCAATGCCGATTCAATAGCCGCTGTTTGTGGTGCGCCAGCTTTTAGTATCCAACTGCCCCAGCAAAAACTGTGTTCTTGTGCATCGTATAGACGCACCGTGCCTAAAGGTTCGCCTTGTAAACTTTCAATGATGAAATAGGCTTGATCCGTTTGCTTGGCATAGTGCTTAAGCCAGGCTTTTTGTTTCTCAAGATCAGCAACCGTTGTACTTAGGTAGCGAGATTTTTCGCTATCCGTACGCAAACTCAATATAAAGACTGCATCCTTTTGCTTAGCATCAGGAAATATCAGGGTTCGTCCCTGTAGTTTCTGAACTTTGCAAATTTTTGGTAAGGGCTTCGAACTCATCGTTCAAGCCCAGATAACCAACAATTCGCGCTGGATTGCCTATCACTACCGCCCGATCCGGAACAGAACGGGTAACTACTGCGCCTGCGCCAATCATTGCCGCTACGCCTATGCTTATATTGGGCAAAATAACTGCCCCCCCCCCGATAGACGCGCCTTTACGCACTATAGTTTGTGGAAAGTTATCTGGATAATGTTTGGAGCGCGGAAATTTATCGTTAGTAAAGGTAACGTTAGGGCCAATAAAAACGTCATCTTCAATACGCAAACCATCCCAAAGTTGCACGCCACTTTTAACAGTTACATTGTCGCCAATAATCACATCGTTTTCTATTAGAACCTGTGCACAAATATTGCAGTTAGCACCAATAACAGCCATCGGTAGTACAACACAAAATTGCCAAATGCGAGTATCCTCACCAATATTGTTACTTTGCACATCGGCAAATGAATGTATTTTTATTGTCATTTAGTTAGCTGACGCAGGGGGGTCTGATAATCCTTCAAAAGTTATTTAACATTTCAAGAAAATTAAAATTGGCAAATTTACTAATATTGGCGAACAAAAAAAGTGGCAACTCCAATTTTTTTCAAAGTATATTAACGTAAAAGATATTTAAGAATGAAATTAAAATAACTTGTGCCATTTTATTTTTATTCAACGCTTACAGCTACTACATAGCCATGCTGTTTTAGCAACGCGTGCTGCTTCGCTTGCGCTAAATCACTCGCCACCATTTCAGCGCACATTTCTTGAGCCGTAATCTCTGGTACCCAGCTCAACTTTTGCTTAGCTTGGTATGGCAACAAATGAAGCCAAAACCGCTAACCCTTTAAAGAAAAAAGATCCTTTTATCTGCTTAAAATAATTATATGTTCGTTGTTGCGAAACGCTTTTACTCATTAGCTATATTTATCCAAATTTCCTATACTTAAAAAAAACAAAGGGGGGCTCATACCTTAAGCTTTCCTGACGACGCACTATCTCGCATCTCAATATATCGAATCTTTATAAGTTGAAAAATACTTTCTAAAATCGGTTTTACTGCGTAAATGGTATTTAGCGCTTCTGATGCTTGCTTAGGATCATCTTCATACTGATGGGCAATATTATTTTTGATTTTTCTAAGTTCTAACCAAGTATTTTTATCTTCTAATAATCCAATCTGTTCAAGTCTATTAAGCGTATCAATAAATGGCTTAGACTTGGGATTATCTTCTTTTAAAAACTCCAACATCAAGATAAATAGCTTCTCCCCCATTGCATCTTGTAGT
>CAIQCE010000033.1 GCA_903870185.1 uncultured Gammaproteobacteria bacterium | reverse complement strand
AATCAATACCTAATGTCGTTATATTCATTTTGGACTCTCCCTTCAGTTGTTAAATGTTATGCTATAACAGCATCATTTTGGCGCATTAATTTGACGCCGTATATCTTAGAAGTGGATGAGTCCATTTCATTAACAAATCAACATATTCTTTTACAAAGGTTAGAAAAGAACGGGATTGTTAGGCCGCGCTTCGCTTGGCGCTAACCTATATATGTGTAGGTTGGGTTGGGCGGCGCTTTTCAGGCCCAACAAATATACTACCTCCACTTAATATTACACCCCATGCTCGGCTTTTGGTCGGGGTTGATGGGTTTTCCTGTTAAAAGAGCATCTAAGGCATCGCTTAAATCCTTGCCGGTAACAGGGACTTGATTGCCGGGAGTCGCATCATCAAAACGTCCGCGATATACACAATGTAAATCTTGATCAAATACATAAAAATCCGGCGTACAGGCGGCTTGATAGGCACGAGCGACTGATTGAGTTTCATCGTAAAGGTAAGGGAAGGGGTAGTGGAGGGCTTCAGCAGTTTTCTTCATCTCCTCGGGCGAGTCGGCAGGATACAAATCTGCATTATTCGAATTAACTGCAATAAAATGAATGCCTTTGGTGAGGTATTGATTCGCCACATTCACGAGCTCTGTTTGAATATGTTTTACATAAGGGCAATGATTGCAGATAAACATAATCACGGTCGCCTTGTTCGATTTCAAGGCATTTAAATTTAAATTTTTTCCACTGACTGGGTCGAATAAATTAAAGTCTGGGGCAGTAGTGCCGATAGGTAACATTTCAGAATAAGTGAGTGACATAATGTTTTTCCTTCTGTGATTATGATGGAGGTAATTATAATCGGATCTCTCTTGTTTTCCCATTCAATTCTCTCTATAGTGTAATTCCATACCGACGTCGGTTTTTTTAAAGACGAGTGAGTATGGGTTCTCAAAAAATCCTTCCGCTCCAACCGTGTCTATTTTTAAATTCCAATTATCAGGCTTATTTTCATGATGAAAATTTTAATTCGTTTATTAGTCGTTTTTTGTTTTTTCGTAACCGTTTCGGTCAGTGCGGAAACTTTTACGGATCCTGACAAACCTATCATGTTAAAACCACATGAAATGATTTTTGTTTTGAAACTAAAATCCAATCCAACCACCGGCTATTCATGGTTTTTGAGAAAGCCGAGTATGACGCTGTTTGAATCGATACAGCATCGATATGTTGCACCGAATGTGAAGCGAATGGGGGCTTCGGGTTATGAGTTATGGACTTTTAAGCTTGACCGACATGCATTGAATGTTCCGCATTATTTTAAAATCAAAATGATTTACGCGAGGCCTTGGCAGAGTCCTCCCGCCGATACCGTTTTCAAAGTGTATATTAATCGATAAGGGGTAGAATATGAAAGCATCCGATAAAGACATTAAGGCCACATTACAGTTGATTAAAGATCAGGATATAAAATTTTTAGGATTGAAGTTCACCGATACTCTAGGTACTGATCATAATGTTTCGATCCCGACGACGATGGTTGATGAGGGTTTTTTTGTAGAGGGAAAAATGTTTGATGGTTCTTCTATTGCAGGTTGGAGAAGTATTCATAATTCTGATTTGAGTTTGATTCCTGATTTGAGTACGGCTGTTGTAGATCCATTTCATGCAGAGCGCACTTTAAATATTCGATGTAATGTGTGGGACCCGATTCATTTGCAACCCTATGATCGAGATCCTCGTTCGGTGGCAGCGCGTGCCGAAGCATTTTTGGAATCGACGGGTATTGCGGATCGTTGCTATTTTGGACCTGAACCCGAATTTTTTATCTTTGATGATATGCGTTATCAAATTTCGATGAATAAGATTTTTGTGGAAATTGATGCAGAAGAAGGGGCTTGGAACTCCAGCTCCGAATATTCTTATGGTAATAATGGACACAGGCCTCGAGTAAAAGGAGGCTATCTTCCGAGTGCACCGATCGATTCCTCTCAGGATCTGCGTTCTGAAATTTGTTTGATCTTAGAGTCTGTTGGAATTCAAGTGGAAGCACATCATCACGAAGTAGCGACTGCGAATCAATGTGAAATTAGTTTTCGTTATGCCAATCTTTTGAAAGCAGCTGATAATACTTTGCTACTGAAATATGTGGTGCGTAACGTGGCACACCAGCATGGAAAATCAGCCACTTTTATGCCGAAGCCGATGATGGGTGATAATGGCAGTGGTATGCATTGTCATCAATCGCTTGCCAAAGCGGGTAAGAATTTATTTGTAGGTGAGGAGTATGCCGGGCTTTCTGTCATGGCGATGCATTATATGGGTGGTATTTTAAAACATGCTCGAGCACTCAATGCCTTCACCAATAGCACGACGAACAGTTATAAGCGTCTGGTGCCTGGATTTGAAGCGCCGGTGACATTGGCTTATTCGGCAGGTAATCGATCAGCTGCGATTCGGATTCCCTATGTGGGCAATCCTCAAGCACGTAGAATTGAGACTCGTTTTCCCGATGCTTGTGCTAATCCTTATCTCGCTTTTTCAGCGATGATGATGGCGGGGATCGATGGCATTCGTAACAAGATTGATCCGGGTAAGGCAGTGGACAAAGATTTATATGAGTTGAGTGTGGAGGAGGCGAAAAATCTTTCTACCGTATCCTCTTCTTTATCGGAAGCTTTAGAGGCTTTGGAACAGGATCATGGTTTTCTTTTAGAGGGAGGTGTGTTTACTCAGGATATGTTGGAGGCCTATAGTGAGATCAAGCGCCGTGAGATTCAGCGTGTGAATAGTGTTCCGCATCCAGCTGAGTTTGAGATGTATTATAGTGATTAAATGGTGTAGGTTGCTTCCAAGCATAGCGCGGGAAAGGATAGGGGACGTACGTAAGTT
>CAIQCE010000032.1 GCA_903870185.1 uncultured Gammaproteobacteria bacterium | reverse complement strand
TTAAAATAATCTAAAAATTGCTTGGTCGTCGAATAAAGCGCAGGTTTTCCCGGAACATCTTTATAGCCCACCACTTTCACCCATTCACGATCTTGCAAGATCTTCATGATGTTCGAGCTGATCGCGACCCCTCTCACATCCTCTATCTCTCCGCGTGTAATCGGTTGTTGATACGCCACCAAAGCCAAAGTTTCCAACAAAGCTCTGGAATAACGAACGGGTTTTTTCTCCCATAATTTTTGCAGCCACATGGCATAAGCCTGACGCGCTTGGAATCTAAAACCACTTGCAACTTCAATCAATTCAATCGGCCGCTCTTCATAAGCCTCACGAATCGATGCAATCGCTTCACGAATCGTTTTAGTATCAGGCTTTTCGTCTGGCTCAAATAATTGCTGCAGCTTATCGATGCTCATCGGTTCACCGGCTGCAAAAATAGCAGCCTCGATAATCATATTTAAATTTTCAATACTCATAATTCCTCTATTCCTGCTTGAGTTTCTAGATCTATTGCTGTCCCAGTTCCTTTAGCTTTAACGTAAATAGGCGCAAAGGGTTCTGCTTGAACGAGCTCCAATGCAGCTAACCGAATCAATTCCAAAATGGCAATCAAGGTCACCACGACACCCATTGGACCCTCTTCCGCCGTAAATAGCGCAGCAAAGGGGGTGAATTCATTCGGATTCACTCGTTCTAAAACCAGGGTCATTCGTTCACGAATGGATAGTCCTTCCGGAGCCACCATATGCTTAGCATAAAGCTTAGCTCGACTCATGACGTCTTTAAGAGCCCCCATAATATCCTGGAAATTGACATCAGGATGAGCCTGCTTAAAATCCATCAAAGGTGGCTCGGCATCCGCCACAAAGATTTCTCGCTCTACGCGGGGTAACTCGTCCAAATTCATAGCCGCTTGCCTGAAACGCTCATATTCTTGAAGACGCCTGATCAACTCTGCCCTTGGATCCTCGCCCTCTTCTCCCTCGGCTAAAGGTGGGCGTGGCAATAGCATCCTCGATTTAATTTCGGCCAACATAGCGGCCATTACCAGATACTCGGCTGCGAGCTCTAGCTGAAGGTCCTGCATCAAATCTACATAATGGATATATTGACGTGTCAATTCAGCAATCGGGATATCCAAGATATTAAGATTTTGTTTTTTAATCAGATAAAGTAATAGATCCAAAGGCCCTTCAAAAGCCTCTAAAATCACCTGTAAGGCCCCTGGAGGAATATAAAGATCCAGAGGAAGGTTCGTTAGAAACTCACCGCCAACCCTGGCTAAAGCTTGAGATTCAAGCGTTTCTGCAACCTGCATTTGATAACCTACTGTTAAAATAGTGAACTTTGGATGATAACTCAGGGCTAGATTGAAGGGAAGCCTTGAAAAGCAGACTATGGGCTGCTTTTTTCAAAGGTCTATGGTATTTTATGCGAATGAAATTACTTTTTGATTATTTTCCTATCCTTTGCTTCTTTATTGCCTATAAATTCTATGGGATTTATACCGCTACTGCCATTACTATGGCGGCCTCCGTACTCCAAGTGGGGGGGTATTGGTTTAAACATCGCCGCTTCGATAATATGCATTTAATCACGATGTGTTTAATCTTAGTCCTCGGCAGTGCCACCCTATTCTTCCATGAAGATATCTTTATTAAATGGAAACCTTCCGTGATCTATTGGCTATTTGCCATCGCCCTATTCGGTAGCCCCTATTATGGCACTAAAAAACCTTTGATCAGCCGTTTGTTTGCCTCACAAATCGAACTCCCCCTCAATATCTGGAAACAAATCAATCTTAGTTGGGGTGTCTTTTTCACTCTAATGGGAATCGTCAATCTATACGTGGTTTATCATTACAGCACAGGCGCCTGGGTCAATTTTAAATTATTCGGAACCCTAGGGCTCACCACCGTTTTTTGTATCGTCCAAGCATTCTACATCAATCGACACAGCCCTAAATGAATCAAGAACGAATCGCTAAGATCAGATCCATTTTAGAAACAGCTTTTCAGCCCACTCATCTCTCGATCGAAGATCAAAGTCATTTACATAGAGGGCATGCGGGGGCTCAAGATGGACGAGGGCATTTTGCGATTGAGATTGCATCAACAGCTTTCGAGGGAAAGTCTCCAGTTGCTCAACATCGAATGATTTATGAAGCGCTCGGGGATTTGATGAATACGGATATTCATGCGCTTATCATTAAAATTAAAAGCTCAATGTCCTGACAATACTATAAAACCATTGGTGCCAAGCATGCATTGCGTGCGCGGCCCAACAGATAGACGGAGTTATAAAAAACTACCCCTCCACCCCGAACTTCTGCTTAAAATAAATTTCCATTTCATCCAATAATACTTGATCTTCTGGATAATCTTCAAACTTTTCACAAAATGCAGCATGAGCACCTTTATAAGAATCTGAAGCAAAAAATGCAGCTCTATTTAAAGATTGCTTATTAGCTTGAGCCTCATAAACATCATGAAAACACTTAGCAATTATTTCTTCAGAACTTCTAAAGCCAAGAGGCCGCATCATAGGGCCAGATTCTACTTTAGTAGAAGCCAGTACTTCAGGAGTCTCCTCACCTCGCTTAGAATGTGGTACTCCAGGAATCTCATCTCTTCGCTTAGCAAGATTAATTACTGTTCTAAATATTGCACGACCTTCTTGATAATCGATTTGATCCACTGACCTAAATGTAGCCGCGATGGGCACAGGGACAGAAGCTATTTCCTCTT
>CAIQCE010000031.1 GCA_903870185.1 uncultured Gammaproteobacteria bacterium | reverse complement strand
CGATCTAAGGCCTGAGGCTGTAGAGGGCTTGGTGGCTAAGTCAGTTGCTTCAAAGCCCATCCCTAAGGTGACCCGTAAGGAAAAAATCATTGTTTTCATTATAACGGTGTTTTTTGCTCTTGTTGCTGCTTTTGCGATTTCAGGGGTTTCATATCTTGGGCTTAAAACTTTACTCCAATCTTTTGGAGTAGGGGCTTTGGGTGTGGTTATTATCGCTTCGGTGGCATCGGTGGTCGCCGGCATTGCTTATATGACCCAGGATGGAGGAACTCTCTACCAACGGTTGATTGAGTGGATTTTAAGAAGATCTCATCGTAAAGGCTCTGATGCTCTTCTTGCGCCTCCTGTAGAATCACTACACGCTGGGGCTAAAAATCTGCTTGTGAGGGAAAGATCCAATAGCTTAGTTGGAGGACAGTTGAGTCCTGCGGGTGCTGCTATGAGTCAATCTGAAATAACAGCGGCACCTTCGGGTTCTAGCGGGCTTGAAGATGGAAAGGCCGGTCTCCTCAATAAGGATGGGTGGGGTTCAGGTGAGGCTGATAATGGATCATCTGGGGAGGATAATACCTTGAGTACTACTTATCGGCGTAGTGGGGAAGGAGAGTCAGATGGAATTTCAGTCGAAAAGGATGGGCCTGATGGTAAGCCTGCTTCTGGTAATGGGTCTGAATCGGTTCTTAATCGCTTATTAGATGATGAGCCGTTACCAGCAGCTGCTCTGGTTTGAGCATGAATTTGCGAACTTCAGCGGCGAATTTTATTACCTTCTTGGGTTATAGCCTTGCTGTTATTGCGACGGTTGCAATGGCAAGCGATACTTTTTTTATCGCTCAGTGGGCTTTAGGTCATTTTCCTTTAATCGATGCAGCTTTAATTGGTTTGACTAGTTTTCTAGCTGCCTTGGTCGCCTTTTACTTTTTTTATCAAGAGGGCCGAGCGATAATACAGATGTCGAAAAAACTTTCTTTATGGATTCAGGGGAAGTCGGAAGGATCGATTCAAGAGAAAAGCAAAAAAAAGACCGAACCACTCGATGCTGCTGCAAAACGAAAGCAAAGACTTCGTTATGCAGCTTTGATTTTGACTTGTATGTTTGCTTTTTTGGTCAGTCTTTTGTGGGCTATTGCAACTTATTATGGAATGATCGATTTATTTGATACTTTTGGGATTGGGCTTTCACCTTGGATTATGAGTCTTGCTATTGTCACTGCGACAGCTCAAGGGGTCGCTTCAGTTTGTCAGGAAGGTTACAATTTTATCAGTACAATGCAAAATGGTTTTGCCGATAAATCAAATGATGTTGCTAAAGGCGGTGAGTCAAAAATTCTAAAACCTATTTATAAAAATAAAACAGGTTCACGACATTATCTCTCTTTGATATTTACATTTCTAGGCTATTCTTTAGCTATTATAGCTACAATAGCAGCGGCGAGTGATGCTTTTTTTGTAGTCCAATGGGCTTTGGGGCATTTGATTGTTTCGACACCCGCTTTAATTGGAATATCCTGTACCCTTACAGCTTTAATTGCGAGTTTTTTTTACTGCCAGGAAGGGAATTCCATACTGAAAAGGGTTCAGCAGTTTTTGAGTTATTTGGGTCCTAAAAAATGTTTATCCACTCATGAAAAAACTAGAAATATTTTTTCGGCTAAATCAAAAGCAATTCATCATTTTGTTTTAGGGTTGAGTGTTGCATTAACAGTATTAGTGAGTGCACTGTGGGCTGTTGCGACTTATTATGGGATGATTGAATTTTTCGACATATTTGGAGTGCCGATTTCTCCAGTGATTATGGGGCTAGCTGTTTTTACGGCACTGGCTCAGGGTGCTGCTTCCGCATCTCAGGAAGGATTTAATTTTATTAAGATGTTTAAAGATGAGTTATTATTTAAATTAACTGTT
>CAIQCE010000030.1 GCA_903870185.1 uncultured Gammaproteobacteria bacterium | reverse complement strand
TACCCAGAAAAATGATGATTAGGTAGTAATGAATTTGGCAATAGAGCTAACAAACCCGCCACTGGAGCTGCCATAATAAGGAACGTTGTTTTTCCAAACTTAGCATGACTTGCTAGTACAATTATCATTAAAAATAGAATATATATCCATCCGACTATCGAGACCCCCTCGGTAGAATAGAGTAAAACCTCTGAAAATACAGAACGAAATGAAAAATTTATGTAATACGGAGACTCTACTCCTCCTCCACTTATAAAAACCGATTTACCCTGAATATTTACCAAGTACGCTATAATTACTGCAACAATTACTCCAATCAAATTCCTTAATAATTTTGGTTTATCTTTATTAGAAGCAACCAAATAACTTATAGAGGCGAGAAGCAATATACTTAGTACATAGGTTTCTTTGACTAAAAATGCAGATAATACTGTTATAAATACCAAAATAAATGAATATTTTCGGATAGCTAATATTACTGCAACCAACAATAAACTATATGAGGCCGTTGCCCAAGAGTCATAAACGGCCCAGCTGTATTGATAGGGATGAGAAAATACCAGAAAAAAATAAGGGATGCATCCAATAATAAGGAAGTGTAAAAACTTTGTCTTATTAAGTGATGGTATAAAACTACGGAATAACATTGCCGTACCTGCCGCATTGACTACGACAAGACATGTTATTAAGAAAATACTACCACGTATTCCTGCCAACCCAAATAACGTACTAATTACTTGGCCTACAGGTCTAGGTTCCATCAAAAGACCCAAATAAATCCCAGCCATTGCCTGTGCAACAGGGCCGTATAAATCACTATGATTAGGCCAAAAAGGATCATAGTAACCTGGAAATACCAAATATAATGAAGCAGCATGTATAAGAAACCCGACTAAAAGAGCTAATGTGAATTCAACATATTTGACTGGCATAGTTCTAGAAATTCGCATTATTTTTTCAATCATTAACTTCAAACCGAATACTTGAAACTAAGTTACTGAACAACAAACCCTCTCCCAATCTATTAATCCTATCTGAAGCAGCACTAGAGACTACCCCACCTACATCATCGGCCATATAGTAACATCTAATTTCAATTCCCGCTTTACTAGCGGCTTGCATGTCAGAATCTTTATCTCCAATCATGATGGAATGGACTAGATCAATGTTATATTTTTCTGCCGCACGTAATAGCATGCCGGGATTGGGTTTGCGATCAAAAGACTCTTTTTTATAATTACCCTCACCGTATTCAGGATGATAAGGACAATAAAAAACCTCGGTTATCGGAGCGCCTTCTGCTTCAAATCGCTTACACATCCATTCGGTCAGCTTTAAAAAATCAGCTTCCGTGTAATAACCACGACCGATGCCTGCCTGATTAGTCACGACGATTATTAAATAACCTAATTGCTTGGCCGCTCGGCAAAGATCAAAGATACCGTCAATAAATTGAAAGTTTTCTATGCTTGAGGTATATCCAGAATCATGGTTGATGACACCATCACGATCAAGAAATAGTGCGCGGTTAACAGACACGTTACAAGCCTGCCAATACGATCTGCGCTAGCGCATAATCATCTGGCACACCGATGTCAATAAATTGCCCCTGCGTAATAAAGCCTTCAAATCTGATACGTTGCAGTTGTTTAATAAAAAACTCTGTTTCCAAAGAAAATGCTTGGCCTAAAGGAAAGTCATCTAGGGCATTTTTTGGTAGTACATAACAGCCCGCATTGATTAAGCCAAGACCGACTACACCTTTCTCAAGAAATGCACACACGCGCTCCTCTTGCATTTCAACTCTGCCAAAGCGTTCTGTATCGGGCACTTCGCGTACCACTATCGCAGGACATTGACTGTGTTGCCATAAGTGTTCTAAGGCATCAACTTCAAGATCTACGTAGGTATCGCCATTAAAAATAAACACATGATCGGCTTGGCATTGTGTTAAAGCCGCACGAATAGCCCCCCCTGTGCCCAAAGGTTGTTGCTCTACTTCATAAACTAAATGCATGCCTTGGTAGTTATCACCAAAATGCTGAATGATTTTATCTGACATAAAGCCCAAAGAAAGCACGACTCGCTTAAAGCCTTTTTTTGCGAGCATGTTCAGCAATATTTCTAAAAAAGGCCGTCCAGCGACAGGCGCCATGGGTTTGGGCACATCTGAGACTACTTCACGTAATCGGGTACCAAAGCCACCCGCTAAGACTATTGCTTCCATTAATGGGCTGCCTTAAAAAGCGCATTCTCTACCAAGCCGCATAATATATGGCCTAAGACCAAATGCCCCTCTTGTATTTTAGGGGTATCGCTAGAAGGAATTTTTAATACGAAATCACATAACTCAAGCATAGACCCATCTTGATTACCTGTTAAGCCGATGCATATCAAGCCTTGTGCTTTAGCTTCTTTAAAAGCACTTAAAATATTAACGGATTTACCGGAGGTAGAATAACCTATAAATACATCGCCTTTATTACCAAGGGCTTGCACCTGACGGGAAAACAACTTTTCAAAGCCATAGTCATTACCTATAGAGGTAAGAATTGAGCTATCAGTAGTTAGTGCCATCGCAGGCAAACCTGGCCGATCAAAAGCAAAGCGACTGACAAATTCACCGGCAATATGCTGAGCATCTGCGGCACTGCCACCATTACCCGCCAATAAAATCTTGCCGTCATTTTTTAAGCATTGAATGCAAGCAACAGCAGCAGCTTCAACGGTTGTTAGTAAGTCTTTATCGGCTAACATAGCCGACATGACGCGCTGTGCTTCTGAAATTTGATGGGTAATGTAGTTATTCATATGTTTTGTTGTTTATGAAGATTTGTTTAGATTGTGGCTGCTAAGTCGCTATTTTTCTTTATGGTTCAAAAGTGACTGGATAATGCTTTCAGCTAATCCGGTTACTTCAACTATTGTGGCTATAGAAATACCTTTATTCAGCATATTTAACGCAATCGCTTTTGATGCCTTAACTATTCCCTTTTCCATACCCACTTCCATGCCTTTTTCTTCAGCCGAAGCAATCTTGCTTTCTACATCGGCCAATGATTGCATGCGTGTCTCATAAACTAAGCGCTCTTCTTCATCAAACATTCGATCGACGGCGGCAATGGCTTTAACGAT
>CAIQCE010000029.1 GCA_903870185.1 uncultured Gammaproteobacteria bacterium | reverse complement strand
AGTCATTAATGCATAATGTGCTAGTTTTGGGTGAAATTTAGTTTTTTTACTCATTTTGAGTCGTTTCCTGCGGATTATATTGACCAAAGCAAGCGCGAATAAGAACTGCTAATACGGATAAATTTCCTTTAAAGCTGCTGATTTTGGTAGGTACTTCTCCTTCAGGGTAGCGTCGTGTAGTAGGAAGTTCAACGCAACGGTAACCCAATTTTGGGGCTCGATAAGAAAGATAAGCAAGAAGTTCATAGGTCATGAATACATCACGGAAGGGTGCAATCTGATCATCGAGTAGCATCTTTCGACTGTAGGCACGAAAACCTTGGGTAGTATCAGTCCATTTGAAACCAGAAAATAAACTTAACATAGGGGCATGAATAAAACGAATGGCGAAGTCTCGTAATTTAGGGGTGTTTTCAGCAATTCCACCGGATAGAAAGCGAGAGGCTTGTACAAAGTCAACGCCCTGCTTTAAAGCTTCAATGAAGCGCGTTATCGCTTCAGGGTCATCTTTATCATTGCCATCAATCGTCACAATGCCTTCATAACCTTGCTGCAGTGTAAATGCGTAGGCACAACGAAGTTGAGCGCTCAATTTCCCAGGCCCTGTTTTAACTATTAGTCCTCGTACAGCATTTTTTTGCAAGAATTGAAGCTCGAGTGAGTCATCGGTGCTACCTCCATCCACAATAATAATATCAGCGATTTCATTGATCTTAATTTCAGCCATTCGAGAAAGTAGGTTTTTAATTCTTCCACCCTCATTAATGACAGGTATGACCACACAGTAGGGGTGTTGTCGATCTAACCATAAATTTGTTTTGAAAGTGGGGACGCTCCAATTGCTTGGTATAGAGGTATTAGTTTCGATCGTCATTTGGATTCCTTGTCTACATGAAGATAATTTTGAATGGCTACCTTGAGTGCGCGCTCTATCGATATGGGGTGCGATTCATTTTGAGTCGCCAGCATTTCAATTGAGACTAGGTAATGAGGCAAATAGTGTTTGAGTGCTTTTACAACCTCGGTATGGTCGGTGGTTCCATCACCGAGTGGTAATAGATTGGGTTCACTTGCATGAATATGCCCAATCAGTGTTGAATATTGTTCTAATATTTCAACAGGATTTTCATTGTTAATGCAGAGTGCACCCGTGTCCAACTGCATTTTAATGGAGGGATGAGCGATCTGTTTGACGATTTCTGCTGTTTCAGGGCTCGTAGTCATAAAGTTAGCGCCATAACAAGTAGGGTTAGGCTCAAGGCAAATAATCACGCCATGATTTTGAGCGATATTTCCTAATTTTTGGAAAAAAGGAACTGCAATATCCATGGTTTTTTGATCATTCAATCCTGTTCGGTCTCGATTTTTAGGAGAACCGAAAACCAAGCGTTTGGCCTCAAGTCCTGAAGCGATGTGACAAACTGCATCGAGGTGTTGTAGCATCGCATTTTGGGAATCAGATCCTCCAAAAACATTGAGGCCAGTAGTGCCAAATAAGAGAGCTTGCATGCCAGTGATTTCAACACCCTCTTTCAGCCATTTATTTTTAATTTGAGTGATTTCTGAATCTTTTGCTTGAGTCGGTACTGGGAAATATTTTCCAGGGGCTATATCAATGGCATCGATATTATAGCGCTGGAGTAGGGCTGCAATAATTTCATCTTCACTGGGATCCCAGGCAATATTCGAAATAGCGAGCCTCATGTTTTAGATACCGGTTCAGATTGCGCATAGGCTCGAATTGCTTGAATGGTTTCGCGGGAGCTATATTGGTACTGCCCCTGCGCACCAAAAATTTGCGCATGACGAGTTTGCATATCATAAGTAGCGGGTGGGTTAGCTTGTGCTTGATCAAATTGTTTTCCAAAGCCTTGTTTTGAAACTTCTGCCACGCTGATTGGTTCTGCTGTTAGATGAATTAATTTTAAATTTGCTTTAAGTGCGATTTGAATGTCATACCAAAGATTAACCATGGGGTAAAATTGAAACACTCCACGACTATCAATCCCTTGAAGATTGTTATTATTCAAAAAATCGAAAATCACATTTTTACGTAGCCCAGGCCCAACTAATCCAGGCAAGCGAACGATTAAATGATTTTCAAAATGATTTTCGACAAATTTTTCCAATAGTCTCCGATGCAATCCATAGGCATGAAGCCCAGATTCATCAACGATTGTATCTTCATTGATCCCAATAGGATTTTTAAATACATCAACCGTGCTAATTAAAATAAAATTTTTACATTGGATCGTTTTTAAATGGGCAATTAGCCCCTCAATTTTTTCACGGTCCGCCTCAGGTTCTCGATTCGCAATCCATTTTTGTGCTGGTGCACCTGCACAGGCAACAGTATCGAATAATTGATTTTCGATATCACTAATATTAGTGGAGCGATAGAGAGAATCGAAAGGTGCTTGCTTGAGAAGGGTGCTTCCTACAAATCCAGAAAATCCAATGAGTGCATTAGACAATTGAGACATTGTTCGCTCCATAATTCATGTGTTCTTGAGTGGTGAAATTACCTAACAATTCTTTATCGAGTTTTTCGAGCACATCGTAGATATTATCAATTTTTCCACCTAGGATGGAGTAGCATCCAGGTAAATTTTGATGTTTTTCAAATAAAATAGGTCTTCCATCATCGCCTTCATTTTTCATCAATACTGTTTTAACCTCGAACAATGAATCTTTGTATTGAGAATTCAGTACAGATGGAAGATAGCGACCTACATCTCTAATCATCCGATCTACACGAGTTTGACATTCATACTGCTCCAATTTTTGATAGGGATCAATGCCGAGCTCATCGTTCCAATTAAGGTGGGGAGTATAGCGAACATGAGAAAGTGTGTGTAAATTACGAGCTGGAAAGGGCATCATTGAAAAAAAAGGTCCGTCCATTACTGTGATTCCGAGCCCTTTTAATGCGGGCGGTACATCTATCAAAGCCATTTCAGTAATTTCTTGTTTAAGGCGAGTTTGGGTTCCGGGGAAATTTCCTTTAAATTGATTGAGTCCGCTGTAGGTGCAGTTGAAAACATAGCGACAAGAAACTTGTGCTGTATTCCCATTTTCATTTTTAACGAGAACATTCATGGTCTGATCGGGTCCTTGTGAAATATCAGTGACACGATGATTAAGGTGAACTTCAATTCCGCATGATTTTAATTCACGCTCTGCCCATGCTGCCAATTTGGTTGAATCAAAGGCATATTCATCGACTTGAAATACCTGTTCAATCAATTGTGAGGAAAATAGTTTTTGTAATGATGGATCAGCGATTTCAATTTTAGCGCCAATTTCATCACAAAAACGTTCAAATTGTTTGGCTGTAACCTTCGAATTGTGGCGTGCAATTGCATATAGCTTGGTGAAGTCTTGCTTGACTGCGTCTGGCCAATCACGAAGAAATTTAGGTAAATTGACACGACTTCGATAGGCTGTAGTGAAGCTTCGTGGATAGTGATAACCATTATGGACGCGTGCTTGATTGTTATAAGAGGCTCGAGTGAGAAGTTCCGACTCGCGTTCAATTAAAATAATCTTTTTGAAGCCTCGAAGTTTTGCTAAATAGATTGCAATGGCAACACCATAAAAGCCCCCTCCAATAACAATAGCTTCTTGTCGGTTGTTGGTTTCCAATATTACTGTACTCGTTCTGATTGTAAGCTTGAGGCATGATGAGTTCTTGAGCTAACTTCTTCAATATTGAGCTTTTCTTGTCGAGTCATTTTGGCGCTTGTGAGTTCTTGCCCTACATGATAAAGCGGTCCTTCATTCGATAGGCTTGCCATGTGCAAGATATATTCACCTAAGACCAGTAAGACGAGTGAAATCAGAAAAAACATTCCTGATTGTTGAAGCGAAAGACTAACCCAGCCAAGAGCAACATCAGTTTTGAAGAAGGCAATAGCAACCACATAGAATGAATATAGGAGGTTGGCAATAGCTCCAAATAATGAGAGGACTGTTACGAGACGCATGGGAGTTCGAGTGGTTGAGACTAATAACCACATGCCTCGATCGATGCTGTCCTTTAATCGTTTTGTGTGCTGAGTCTTGGGGGCCCAGCTATAATTAAGATTTGCACGGGCAAAACCTCCTGTAGCAGGAAGGTGGCGATAGGTTAGAGCGGGTTGAGGGTGTTGAAGGATAAAATTAACGACTTTTCTACTGAGGAGCCGGTATTGAGGTGCTTCATTAGCAAGATTGATACCGTTAAAGCATTGATAAAGCGAGTTAAAAGCGGCGGAGGCACTTCGATAAAGAATGCTTTGCGCAGGCTTTTGTTCATTTTGAGCAAAAACTACATCAGCCCCCTCAAGGGCTTTATCCAGCAGTTGTGGTAGAAAACTGATGTTGTCTACTAGAGGATCGATGACAGCGACAAAGTCACCTAATGCATTTTCCAGGCCAGCCCATGATGCAGTATCAGTATTGACTTCTTTGGTCAGAGCATAGATCTGTAAATTAGGCAGTCCATTTTCTTGTGTTAGATTTTTGAGTTTGGAGACACTTTCATCATCGGAGGCATTGTCCACAATGATAAATTCATAGTCATTGACTAATGAGGAAATGGTGCTGGCCGCATCGGTCAGTATTGTTTCTATTTGGCTAGACTGATTGCGTATTACAAAGACTACAGACAAAAAAACAGGAAAACGCGCCATTTGAAATCCTCTCAAATGCTAGCTTAAAGCTAGCTCCATTTATTTTCGCAATTGTAATCGATATTGGAAGTCTTGTCTAAAAGTAAAGATAAAACGGGATACCACGAGGCAACTAATCCTTTCTATTGTTGTCACTATCCTCTGAGTTAGCTAGAATGGGCAATTTTTACAATCATCTGGGGGTATATGGATATGCGAAGACCTTTATTAGCGGGCAACTGGAAAATGAATGGCACTCGAGAAAGTGTCGAAGCCTTGCTATTAGGGTTGAAGCAAGGAGCGCTAAATTTGAGTCAATTGGATCTTGCTGTATTTCCTCCCTATGTTTTCATTCCTGCTGTGGGGGAGACATTAAAAGGTTCGTCCATCACCTGGGGAGCGCAAAACCTAAGTTCTTCTGAGAAAGGGGCCTTTACGGGTGAGGTTTCAGGCAGTATGTTGAAGGATTTTGGTTGTGAATATGTCATTGTGGGGCATTCGGAGCGTAGGACTTTGCTAGGGGAGACCAATCAGACGGTTGCTGCTAAGTTCTGGCAAGCCCTCAATTGGGGCTTAAAACCTATACTTTGCGTGGGTGAAACTGAAGCTGAACGAGAAGCGGGTAAGACTTTAAAAATTATAGAGGAACAGCTTGCAGCGGTACTCTCATTGGACGATAATCACCCAGGGTTAGATCAGGCCATTGTCGCGTATGAGCCTTTGTGGGCGATTGGAACGGGCAAGAATGCAAGCCCAGAGCAGGCTCAAGAAGTGCATGCCGCTTTGAGGGCTCAACTAAAGTCTCATCGAGATTCATTATCCGATGGGGTGAGAATAATTTATGGTGGCAGTGTGAAAGCGGATAATGCAGCCGCTATATTCGCAATGCCGGATATTGATGGGGCCTTAGTCGGTGGAGCTTCATTACAAGCTGAGTCATTTATCGCAATAGGACAGTTATGCAACAATTAATTTTAGTATTACATGTAATTTTTTCGATTACTTTGGTCGCTTTGATTTTGATACAACACGGCAAAGGCGCTGATGCAGGAGCGTCTTTTGGAGCGGGATCGGCTAACACCATGTTTGGTAGCCAAGGAGCGACTCCATTCTTGGTGAAAATCACAGGACTAGCGGCTGGTTTGTTTATAGTGACAAGTTTGATCTTGGGATATATGGCTTATCAGCAACAGCCTCAAGTTCAGATGATCAATAATGAGTTAAGCTCACCGAATTCAGATGATGTTTCGTTCCCGTCCACCTCTGAATCGAGTATTCCATCGGGTGAGGAAAAGACTAAGCCGAAGTGGTGAAACTGGTAGACACACTGCTCTGAGGGGGCAGCGGCGTAAGCCGTGCCGGTTCGAGTCCGGCCTTCGGCACCATATACTGAGGGGATAATCCAATGTTAGAACAGTATTTTCCAATCTTAGTGTTCCTATGTTTGGGCTTAGGTTTCGGCTGCGTGCCGATGCTGCTATCTTTTATATTCGGTCCAAGACGTCCTGATAAGGCTAAGCTTTCTGCCTATGAATGTGGGTTTGAAGCTATTGAAGATGCTCGAGTTCCATTCGATGTTCGTTATTATTTAGTGGCTATTTTATTTATCATTTTTGATTTGGAAACTGCTTTTTTATTTCCTTGGGGCGTAGCATTGCGTCAAATCGGTTGGCATGGATTTTGGGCAATGATGATTTTCTTGAGTATTTTAACCGTCGGATTTATTTATGAATGGCGGCGAGGGGCGCTGGAATGGGAATAGCAGAAGAACTGCAAGAAAAAGGTTTTTTATTAACGTCTGTCGATCAGTTGATGAGTTGGGCGCAGACGGGTTCCATGTGGCCAATGA
Source organism: uncultured Gammaproteobacteria bacterium (assembly GCA_903870185.1). Taxonomy (GTDB): domain Bacteria; phylum Pseudomonadota; class Gammaproteobacteria; order Coxiellales; family Coxiellaceae; genus CAIQCE01. The sequence continues at coordinate 1,854 of CAIQCE010000029.1, read as the reverse complement.
CTTTTGGGTTAGCTTGTTGTGCCGTTGAAATGATGCATTCTGCAGCTTCTCGTTATGATATTGATCGATTTGGCATGATTTTTAGGCCAAGCCCAAGGCAATCGGATGTGATGATTGTGGCAGGCACACTTTGCAATAAAATGGCTCCTGCTTTACGTAAAGTTTACGATCAAATGGCAGAGCCTCGCTGGGTGATTTCCATGGGTTCTTGCGCGAATGGGGGTGGTTATTATCACTACTCTTATTCAGTGGTTAGAGGATGTGATCGAATCGTGCCTGTCGATATTTATGTGCCGGGTTGTCCTCCTACTGCGGAAGCTTTGCTGTATGGAATTATCCAGCTACAAAATAAAATCAAAAAACGTAATTTGATCGAGCGATAATTTCATGAATAAGTTGATAGAGTTATTAAAATCTCGATTTGCCGATTCAGTTGATGATCTTCATGGCGATAGTGATATGGTAGTCATGGAAATACCAGCGATTAATTTATTGAAAATTGTGAAAGAATTGCGCGATGATTCAGCATTGGAGTTTTCTTTGCTTCTCGATCTTTGTGGGGTCGATTATTCTCTTTATGGTATTCCAGAATGGAGAACTACGGAGACCACCAATTCCGGATTTAGTCGAGCGAGGAATACTGAGTTATCTGAACGAGTTACGCCTTGGAATAAGCCTCGATTTGCTGTGGTTTATCATCTCTTATCGATGAAGCTTAATCTGCGAATCCGCCTGCGGGTTTTCGTAAATCCTGAGATAATGAAACTTCCATCCGTTAACGAGATTTGGCCTTCAGCCAATTGGTATGAGCGAGAGGCTTATGATCTGTTCGGTATTATTTTTGACGGGCATCCTGATCTTCGTCGATTGCTCACAGATTATGGATTTATCGGCCATCCTTTCCGAAAAGATTTTCCACTCGTGGGTCAAGTTGAGTTACGTTATGATGCCACTGCTAAACGATGTGTTTATGAACCTGTCAGTATACAAAATAGAGTGACTGTTCCGAAAGTCATTCGAGAAGACAATCGTTATCTGATCGTCTGTTTTATACCAGGTGGTCAGCATCTTATTCTCTTTAATCCCCCAGCCTGCAGCAATAATCTGATCTCCTTCAACCGGGGTTCCGCTATAAATACCCTGATTGATTTTATACCCGTTGTCACTCTTAATGATTAAGCCATTACCCGCTTTCACGACCGGCAGGGGAGCTAAATGGTCAAGAATTTCTTTCCATCTTTTAGCTTCCGGGATATCGATGACCGCAACTTTTATCGCTTCCAATGCCGTTGTGAATAGGGTTCGGGCATAAACCAGCTCGGTAAGTCCATCGTGGAGAATCACAGAACCTTCGTATCCGTTACCCTCTTTGGCATGGTATAACCCGTCGCCCTGTTTAACAAAAAGCGATTCAAAAAACCGGGCAGCTTCAAGAATGAACGGCAATGCCTTCTCCTTTAAAAATTTCTTGTCCGAGGTAAACTGATATTGCCGCCAGAAATCGAGCGCTATTTCGGCCACCGGAGTATGATTGTCTTTCACATTCGAATCCATCCGGTTATAACCATTCCGGTTGGTGACATCAGATATAACAGCACCCGCTGCATGATAAAACTCTTTGGCATCTTTCCTGGCAAACCGCAGCGAATTGAATCTGTAATCGAGGTAAGGTGCCACCAGATCGTCGAAACCTGCTGCATTCAATGGCCAGTAAAGCTGTTGCTGGTTCCAGTGGAAATAGAAATTCCATTGCTGAACGTCGTGGTTCCAGTTCCACAAGCCGTTATTAAACCTTCCGGGATATTTCCCCCCTTGTGAGGCGTTGGCATAATACATGGTCAGAACCCACAGGTT
>CAIQCE010000028.1 GCA_903870185.1 uncultured Gammaproteobacteria bacterium | reverse complement strand
GCTTTAAATAAAATTCACCTGTGAAAAAGATCAATTTTGACTTACAGCGCGAAGGAGCGAGAACCGGAGCGGATTGTATATAAACATACATGAGCACCGGAAGCACAGCTCCGACAAAGCTGCAGGGCAAAAGTGACTTTTTCACGGGTGATTAAACGAGTTGCAGCTCTTCTCCCTAATAAACACACTCCCCAGGTTTAACGTGGCGTTAAACAAGGAACAGTCTAGAGGAGAAGAGCGCATTAATAGTCAGTGTTTATGTTCTGTTGTTTGTATTGAACCATGAACTTCATGATCAGAGTCGAGCACTGTACTCACTGATGAATGATCAGAAACAGGGCTTGGAGGCCGATCAAACATTCTCAGGCTGAAGCCTGCTGGAGCAGCCAAACTGATACTCTGACCACCAAAGCGAGCAAAGACATCATCTGATGCTGATTTTGTTCTATGGAGACCACCCGATTTTGGAGGACTCGGCATTCCTGCTGCACCTCCAGCACCACCTGAAGCACCTGCACCAGCTGCAGCCATTGGCGATTTAAACCGCTGCACAGTCGGTGAAATCACCAATCCTTTTGGACAAATTCTTAAATCAAGTTCCTTAAAAAGATCAGCTAATTTTTCAGGTGTAGCTGTTCTAGCATCCCATGACGCCAATATTGCCAAATGAGAATCATCAGAACTGACCTGAACCGCCCGGCAACCTTCATAACGAGCTATAAGGCAGTTCCCATGAGTATCATCAATCAAAACGACATCATCTGGATGAATAGTAAAACTACCATCAGGATTCTTTAATCCCAACCTATCTAAACAAGCATCGATATGAGCACTTTTACCCTCTGGCATATGCTTTAAATGTCTTCGATCCCTAATATCATTACAGGTTCCATGCTCGATAATTGGAATTAATGTTTTCCAATCATCACCCAAAAGCATTCTTAAATACCCATAAATAATATGCAAACGAGTATTATAAGTGACTATGCAAATATGATCGCCTGCTTCTTTTCTAGCTTGAATAAAGGCTGCTAATTGAGTTGGGAATTTTAAATTCTTACGAATATCTTCATCAGTAAAATCTTTAGGGCCTGCCAGCGAATCTCTATGTTTCTTTAAAGTCATTTCATTGGCAATAACGCCATCAAAATCCAAACACCAAACTTTCATTACTCATCCTTATTATTAAAACCAATGCAAACCTATTCGCAAAATAATCATTGCAAAAAAACCAGCCACCATATCATCTAAAACTATTCCAACCCCACCGTGAACATTCCGATCTAAGTAAGAAATTGGAAATGGTTTTAAGATGTCAAAAAATCTAAATAAAATAAAACCGACTATGATTGAAGTCCAAGAAGGCGGTATCGCAAACATAGTGACTAAAAATCCAATGACTTCATCACTTGCCGTTGCACCTGGGTCTTCGACTTTCCAATCACGTGCGGTAATATCACAAGCCCACATAGCGACTGCTGCGAATATTAATGTCAGCAATCCATAGGCCCACAAGGGTAATTTCGCCATCACCAAATAAATAGGAATCGCGATTAATGTCCCAAAGGTTCCTGGAGCAAAAAGCATCGCACCGGCCCCAAATCCACTCGCTATAAAATGAATAGGATTCGTCCAGATAGAATGCGTGTTAAGTGGTTTCTTCATTTATTATCCTTGAAATGTTCATACCCTGAATGAGAAAGCTCTATTAAATGAGAAGACTCATCATAAATTTTTAATCCACACTCTTCTGTAATGGTTCCAATTCGATAAAGTTTTAATCTTAACTCATCGGCAATTGATTCAATGTAGGATCTTTCACTGAGATGTGCTGTAAAACAAAGTTCGTAATCATCGCCTGCATTTAATGCTAATTGCAATGCATCGTTAAAATTCATTTTCTCTAATAATATTTCAGCGATGGGAAATAAATCGACGAGGATCTTAGCGCCAATCTGACTAAATTCCAAGAGATGATTGATGTCTTGTGCAAATCCATCCGAAAGATCGATAGAGGCCGTTGCATGACCTCTTAGTTTTAAACCTAAAGCCACGCGAGGAAAGGGGCGATTAAGAGGCTGCAACAAAGAATCTGGAAGTTTTTTTCCCGACTGCAATTCTTTCAATGCCCAAGCGGCAGCACCTAATGAGCCACTGAGATAAACATCATCTCCCACTTTTGCACCACTTCTCAATATCGCCTGGCCTTTTGGGACTATTCCATTCACTACTGTGCTAATGCTCAAAGGACCTCGAGTGGTATCACCCCCGATTAAAGCCACATTAAATTCATGAGCTACTTCAAAAAAACCACGAGCGAACTCTTTAATCCATAGCTTATCGATCTCAGGCAATGTTAAAGCCAATAAAACATTGATCGGCTCTGCCCCCATCGCCGCCATATCACTTAAACTTACCGCCAAAGATTTATAACCAATGTCGAATGGAGGTGTATCAATAGGAAAATGAACACCACTCACTGAAGTGTCAATAGAAGTCACGAGCTCAAAGCCTGCGGGAATTTCCACAATCGCAGCATCATCACCTATCCCTAATTTAGTAGAAGGCGAATTAATGCGATTTAAAGCATAAAATAAATCGATGATTTTAAATTCTTGGTTCATGGGCGATCTCGTTGTTTTTGGGGTTCTTTTAATGCTCACTTGAAAGGGTCGGGGACATCGCGGACAGGGACGTTAAGGAGCGCTGAGGACAGGATAGCCCGTCCCCGGAAAAGAATGGGATTGGTGGGCACACTTCGTTTTGCCCACCCTACATTATTATATAGTCCCGCTGTAAGTTCTTGTTGGCCCGCGCTGCGCTTGGGACCAACCTACATTGGGACCAACCTACAAGAACCTACCTATTTTTTTGCTGCAAACTCAATCGCCCTCAACTGAGGCGCCAAAGCATCCAACACCCCATTCACATACTTATATCCCTGCTCCGAACCAAATTCTTTATTCACATTTAAAGCTTCATTAATCACTACGCGATAGGGAATATCTAAACGACTCATTAATTCATAAGTTGATATACGTAAAACAGCTAATTCGACCGGATTAATTTCCAGCAAAGGACGATTAATCACTTTCGATATCGTTTCTGCAATAGCCGCCTCTTCATTCACCACACCCGAAACGAGCAATTGAAAATACTCATCATCTACCTCTGATAAATCATTTTCATTCCTAAAATCAGCCATCATTTCTGACAGCGGATTTTGAGCATAATGCCATTGATACAAAGCCTGAACGGCTGATCTTCTCGCATTATGGCGTAAAATTTGTCGACTAAGTTTTTTCTTCATTTGAACCTTGACTCAATAATCGTTTGATTTCTTCATGGAATGCATTCACATCTTGGAAACTTCTATAAACCGAAGCGAAACGAACATAGGCGACCTGATCCAACGCTCGCAACTCATCCATCACTAATTCCCCGAGATACTGAGAACTTAATTCTCGCTCTCCTGAAGCACACAATCTATGAATGATTCGATGGACCGCCGATTCAATTACTTCAGTTTCGACAGGCCGTTTTTCCAAGGCGAGCAATAATCCGGCCCTTAGTTTCTGCTCATCGAAAGCCGTTCGAGATCCATCACGCTTAATGATTCTTGGCATATTGAGTTCAGCAACTTCAAAAGTACTGAATCTTTCCGCACAGATAAAACATTCTCGACGTCGTCGAACTCGAGTGCCTTCATCCACCAATCTGGAATCGACAACTTTAGTATCTTCAGCTTTACAAAATGGGCAGAACAATTTGGCTACTTCCTTCCTCGTTAGCATAAACCGGTAATTTCTGGCATAACAGCCTAACTTTCTCACCGACTCTTGCAATTAACTCTCGATCGCTCGGATTGTCTAGAATATCACAAATCCAGTCCGCCAACAGTCTCACCTCTGGTTCTTTAAACCCTCGGGTTGTGACGGCCGGCGTCCCCATCCTTAACCCGCTGGTAATGAAGGGGGAACGAGGTTCATTGGGAACTGTATTTTTATTCACGGTGATATTGGCCTCACCCAGCAAAGCTTCTGCATCCTTACCCGTGATTTCACGGCCGATTAAATCAATTAAGAACATATGATTATCTGTGCCACCTGATACAATTTTATGGCCTCGCTCTAAAATCACAGATACCATCGCCTTCGCATTTTTCAAGACTTGTTCTTGATAAATCTTAAATTCAGGCTCGAGTGCTTCTTTAAAAGCCACGGCTTTGGCAGCAATCACATGCATCAACGGCCCACCTTGGGAGCCTGGAAAGATAGCCGAATTTAATTTCTTTTCGATTTCGGGATTAGCCTTAGCCAGAATCAATCCTCCTCTGGGACCCCTTAAGGTTTTATGAGTCGTTGAAGTCGTGACATCGGCAATATTAACAGGAGAAGGATAAAGTCCTGCAGCTACCAACCCCGCTACATGAGCCATATCCACCATGAAATAAGCCCTCACTTCATCGGCAATTTCACGAAAACGCTGCCAATCCATGATTCTTGAATAGGCGGAAAACCCAGCCACAATTAATTTTGGCTGATGCTCTCTCGCTAATTTCAACACCTGATCGTAATCCACTTGAGAGCTCAAAGGATCCAAACCATAGTGAACAGCATTATAGCTTTTGCCCGAAAAATTAACGGGAGAACCGTGAGTCAAATGTCCACCATCGGATAGACTCAAGCCTAGCAACGTATCCCCAGGAGATAATAAAGCCATATAAACAGCTGCATTGGCCTGAGAACCAGAATGTGGCTGAACATTGGCATAAGCCGCACCAAATAATTGCTTCACACGCTCAATCGCGAGTTCTTCAGCGATATCGACAAATTCACAGCCCCCATAATAACGTTTATGAGGATATCCTTCGGCGTATTTATTCGTCAGCACGGATCCTTGCATTTCCAAAACTCGAGGGCTGACATAATTTTCTGAAGCGATCAGCTCCACATGATCTTCCTGTCGTTGAACTTCTGCTTGAACCGCTGACCAAAGTTCTGGATCAAAATCGGCGGTGCTACTATTTCTCTGAAACATTTTAATACTCCTTATACGCCTCTATCGCTTGCTGTAAATTTTCTACTGGGATCACTTTCATCCCCTCAGGATTTTGCTTGGGAGCATTAGCCTTTGGAATAATCGCGATTTTAAAACCATGTTTAGCGGCCTCACGAATCCGCTCTTGTCCACTCGGTACCGGTCGTATTTCGCCCGATAAACCCACTTCTCCAAATACCACCAAATGCGCAGGAAGCGGTTTATTTTTCAAGCTGGATAATACCGCTAATAATACAGCTAAATCCACACCTGTTTCAGTGACCTTTAATCCACCGACCATATTCACAAAAATATCTTGATCAAAAGTAACAATACCCGCGTGCCGATGCAAGACGGCGAGCAACATCGCTAATCGATTATAATCCATACCGACCACCACTCGACGAGGATTCGCGAGATGAGTTTGATCGACTAAGGCTTGCACTTCCACCAATAGCGGCCGACTACCTTCCCAAGTGACCATCACAGCACTACCCGCCACAGGAGTGGCATAGCGTGATAAGAAAATCGCGGAAGGGTTACTCACTTGTCGCAATCCTTTATCGGTCATAGCAAAAACACCGAGCTCATTCACCGCGCCGAATCGATTTTTCACCGCACGAATCACTCGGAATCGACTATCATTTTGTCCTTCAAAATATAATACTGCATCGACCATATGCTCTAATACTCGAGGACCCGCCAGCGCACCTTCTTTGGTCACATGTCCTGCTAATAATAAAGCGGTTCCTTGTTGTTTCGCATATCGAACTAATTGAGCCGCACTTTCTCGCACTTGGCTCACACTGCCGGGAGCTGAACTCACTTCTTCGGTATATATGGTTTGAATGGAATCAATCACCATCACTTCAGGTTTTAATTCTTGGGCTAATAAAGTAATTCGCTCGACATTGGTTTCAGCTAATAAATTTAATTTTTCCGCTTTTAATTCCATACGCTGCGCGCGCATCGCCACTTGCTGCAAAGATTCTTCACCTGTTACATATAAGACTCGATGATTGGCGGATAAATGACATAAGACTTCAAGCAACAAAGTTGATTTCCCAACCCCAGGATCACCCCCAATCAAAACCACGGAACCTGCAACTAAGCCAGAACCCAAGACATGATCAAATTCAGAGAGCCCTGTTGAAAAACGAGATTCAGCGACGAGATCAACTTCAGAAAGCTGAATTAAACGGGAATCTGCTCCTGCATATCCTCCTTTTCGTGCGCGATGAGAACTTTCAGGCAAATGAATTTCTTCAATGACTTGATTCCAAACTCCGCACTCGGTGCATTGACCCTGCCACTTCGCAAATTGAGCTCCACATTGTTGACAGCTAAATACAGCTTTAAGTTTGGCCATTACAAATCCCTATCGTGGAAATTATAAAAATGATGAACAGGGCCATGGCCCTGACCCAAACAATACTCGCCGCCCTTTTCAATCGCAGCCGTAATATAGGTTTTGGCTTTTGAAACGGCTTCCACTAAAGAACATTGATGTGCTAAGAAAGCGGCAATAGCAGCACTCAATGTGCAGCCGGTACCATGTGTGTTAACCGTTGAAATCGCGGGAGAAACAAACCAATGATATTTTTTTTCTTTAACTAGATAAAGGCAGTCAGCCCCTTCATCACCCGCTAAATGCCCGCCTTTAATTAACACCGACTCTGAACCCCATTCTGCTAGATCCAATGCAGCTTTTTCCATTTCTTCGCGTGTATGAATTTTTCGATTTAATAACGCTTCTGCTTCAAAAATATTAGGCGTGATAATCGTCGCGATGGGAAATAATTTTTTCGTGATCACATCGATCGCTGATTTTTCCAATAATAAGCTTCCATCTTTTGCGACCATTACTGGATCCAAGACTAATGGATCTCTATAAGATTTTAATTCAGACACAACTGCTTCAATCACTTCTGCTGAATGCAACATCCCAATTTTAATCGCATCGGCTCCGATATCATCTAAAACACTGCGGATTTGTTTTGCAATAAATTCAGGAGGAACAGCCAATATACCTTGAACACCGAGCGTATTTTGTGCAGTCAATGCAGCAATTGCAGAAGCACCATAACAACCCAGTGCTGAAAAAGTTTTTAAATCGGCTTGAATACCGGCACCGCCGCCACTATCGGAACCTGCTATCGTCAATGCTTTGATATAAGTTTTATGCATGCTTTTCTAATAACAATTGAGCAGCCTCTTTTGCAAAATAAGTGATAATAAAATCGGCACCCGCCCGTTTAATCGCCATCAATGATTCCATCATTACAGCTTCTTCATTCAACCATTTTTTTTCAGCAGCGGCTAAAATCATCGCATATTCACCACTGACTTGATAAGCGCCCAATGGGATTCGTGGATATTCTTTTTTCACTTGTTTAATAACATCAAGATAGAAGCCCGCAGGTTTCACCATCAACATATCGGCGCCTTCCAAAACATCTAACTCTGCTTCTCGCAAAGCTTCAGCGGAATTCGCAGGATCCATTTGATAGGTTTTTCGATCTCCAAATTGAGGAACACCTTCGGCAGCCTCTCTAAATGGTCCATATAGGGCAGAGGCGTATTTAACGGAATAACTTAAGATCGGCAATTCTGAAAAGCCCCCATGATCCAGAGCTTGACGAATCACCTGAACCATTCCATCCATCATTCCGCTAGGGGCGATGATATCCGCACCCGCTTCGGCATGACTCAAGGCTTGCTCACCCAAAAGTTCCAAAGTTTCATCGTTATGAATATGATAATGATCTTGTTCACGATTCACGACACCGCAGTGGCCGTGGTCGGTGTATTCGCAAAAACAAAGATCCGTAATCACCAATAATTCAGGGGCGATTTTTTTAATCATTCGAATGGCTTCTTGAATGACCCCATCATTTTTTGAGGCACTGGAACCCATCGCATCTTTATAACTTGGCAGGCCAAATAACAACACGCCTGGGATACCCAAAGAGGCTATGGTTTTGATTTCATCTTCAAGCTGATCTACACTCCATTGAAAACATCTCGGCATGGAATCGATGGGGGTTTTGATCCCTTTCCCGGCTTTAATAAATAAAGGGTAGATGAAATCGTGAGGTGACAAGCGAGTCTCACGAATCAAATCCCGGATCCCTGAGCTAGCTCTTAAACGACGCAATCGAAGCGATGGGAAAGCTCCTGAATTTGACATAATGATACCTCTGGAAAATTAGGATAAAAATTCATGTAGGTCGGTGCTAAGCCCTACATAGGCACTGGGCTTAAACTCTTGATAAACTTCACGCAGGGCGAGCCCGACAATCCCATTCTTTAATCTTTGTTAGGCCGCGCTATCGCTTGGCACTAACCTACAACATTTAATCTACCTTGTCGCCCCGTGGGATCTAAAAATGAAGAAGATTGGTGGGCACGCTGTCGCTTTGCCCACCCTACACAATTTGATGGCTACAAACCTAGCTCATCATTTTCCAAGAACCATCAGGCTGACGGCACGCGTTGCCATAAGCATTTTGGACCTTACCACCGACAGTGACCTTAGTTTGGTATTCACGGCAATAGGAATCACCTTGTGCGTAGTTACGGACAGGCGTTACGGTATAAGTCGTACCACTGTTATCATTGGTCCAACTCGCGCTTTGGTTAACCGGGGTATTCACGATCGCGCTTTGCATATTCAATTGATCTTGTCGATCCATGGACTGGCCTATTTTGCCGCCGAAGTATCCACCCAAAGCGGCACCGCCAACCATTGCAACCAACTTACCGGCACCACCACCAAATTGGCTACCGATCAAAGCACCTGTACCGGCTCCAAGTAAAGTGCCTGATTCTTGCTTAGTTTGGCAAGCCGTCAAGCCAAAACCCATACTTAATATAACTGCCCCAACCACAACCTTCTTCATTATAACGTCTCCATTGATTAAACCCACAAATACAAAAGGTTACTCTTCCACGAGGGGCTTTTCAAGATTCGTAAGAAACTAAAATTGGTACCAACCCGTCACCCTCTGGCTTGTTATAATAAATGTAGGTCGGCGCTAAGCCCTGCTTGGGCACCCGGCTAAAATACCTGAGGAACTTAAAGCAGGGCGAGCCCGACAAGCCCATTCTTTTTATTTTTTAACTTTTTAAAAAGAATATGTTGTTTGGTGGGCACACTTCGTTTTGCCCATCCTACATAATAGATAGCCGTGCAGTAAAATCTTGATGCTAGGCCGCACTAACACTTGTGACATAAGCCGTCGTCCTCTGGCTTGACCAGAGGATCCAGAAGAATCTAAACAGAGTGTAAAAAAGAACTGACTGGATCCCGCGCGGACGAGCCGCGGGACGACGGTTTAGCGTTAGGCAAGCGAGCATTAGGGAGAAAGATCTTAATGAATGGGTTGGTGGGCACGCTTCGCTTTGCCCACCCAACGCAATATACAGAACGGTCTGTTCAAATTTTAAACACTCTCGAAGGCCCCAGCCGACCATCTTCCGTCAATGCCCCCAGCCCAATCAAATTACCCAGCTTATCAAAGACCTTTAAAGACCCTGAAGCCGTTAATTTTGGCACCATTACTGCTTGGCCCTGCTTAAAATAAAAAGCTGTGTTGGCATCCAATACCACCTCCGGCCAATCTCTTAAAGCGAGACCCATGGGCAATAAATGCTGGTCCAAGGTGGCTAGATCTTGAAGCTTTTCAAGTTCTTCAAAATTCAACATTTGATCTTGGGAAAACCCAGCGACCGAGGTACGCCTCAAAGCTGCGACATGAGCGCCGCATCCTAATAGCTCACCCATTTCATCCACGAGACTTCTCACATAAGTACCTTTGCTGCAGCGAACTTCAAAGGCTAAAGAATTTTCTTCTAATCGAAGTAATTTCAATTCATAGATCATCACATTTCGAGGCTTTCGTTCAATCTCAATGCCTTGACGTGCTAATTTATAAAGCGGTTGACCTTGAAACTTTAAGGCTGAATACATCGGTGGCATTTGTGAAATTTCACCTTGAAATACCGTGAATTGTTTTTCTAATCCAGCTAGTGTTAATTCCGGAACGGCTCTCTCTTCAATGATTTCACCTTCTGCATCAGCGGTTGTAGTTCTTGAACCGAGTTTTGCAACTACCTCATAAGTTTTATCCGCATCCAAAAGATATTGAGATAATTTAGTCGCCTCGCCTAAACAAATCGGCAACATTCCCGTTGCCAAAGGATCTAAGCTGCCGGTATGCCCTGCTTTTTCCGCTTGAAATAATCGTTGGAGTTTTTTTAAGGCATGATTGGAACTTGCACCAATGGGCTTATCCAAAAGCAAAATACCATTGATGGGTCTTTTAGGGAGCTTAATTCTCATTTTATTCGGGATCAGTAGGATCGTTGTTTTCTTCAGTGATAGTCGCATTGATCAATGAAGTCAGCCGCTCTCCATAGAGTATGGATTCATCGTATACAAAACGAAGTTGTGGGGTATAACGAAGTACCGTCGATTCAGCGAGTTGATGCCTTAAAAAACCAGCCGCTTTGCTGAGGCTTTGTTTGATTTCAGGTAATTGTTCTTTATCCAAAATAGTGAAATAAACTTTCGCTGTCCCCAAATCGGGTGATACATGCACAGCCGTAATTCTTAAGTTGGCGAGTCGTGGGTCGCTGATTTCACGCTGTAGAATCAATGCCAAATCTCGCTGAATAGAATCTGCGACTTGACGAATTCTTTTTGTGGATTTTTGCATTTTTGTTTCCTGGCGATGTAAACGTGTCGGTTGGGTTGAGCAATTGTTCTGGTGGGCACGCTTCGCTTTGCCCACCCTACATAGTTTGATAGTCTCGGTTGATAACCAGCCTCTGTTTCTTAATCTTGTTGGGCCGCGCTTCGCTTGGCACTAACCTACATTAGGCCAACCTACGAGAGCATCACCCTGAATAATTAAAGAGTACGATGCACCAACACCTTCTCATACACTTCGATCTGATCACCTGCCTGCACATCGTTGTAATTCTTCACACCGATACCACATTCTGTTCCCAAACGAACATCATTCACATCATCTTTAAATCGACGCAAGGATTCTAATTCACCTTCATAAATCACAATATTGTTACGCAATACACGAATCGGCAAGTTACGACGAACAGATCCTTCAATCACCATACAACCCGCAATTGCACCCAATTTGGATGAACGGAAAACATCACGAACCTGTGCAAGACCTATAATCTTCTCCTCATAATGAGGAGCCAACATTCCAGTTAATGCAGATTTCACATCATCCAATAAATTATAAATGATGCTGTAATAACGAAGTTCCACACCTTCTTTTTCGGCTAAACGTCGAGCAGTCACATCCGCACGAACATTAAATCCTAATACAACGGCCTTAGAAGCAATCGCTAAATTAATATCAGACTCTGTGATTCCACCAACGCCGTTAACAACAATATTAACCTTAACTTCTGAGGTCGATAATTTTAGTAGAGAATCCGTAATAGCTTCCACAGAACCTTGAACTTCAGCCTTCAAGACCACATTCAAAGATTGCTGCTTATTCTTAGCAAAATGATCGATCATGTCCTCCAATCTAACAGCATGTCGTTTTGCTAAACGAACTTCACGATATCGGCCTTGTCGGAATAATGCAACTTCACGAGCTTTGCGTTCATCTACAACCACCATCATATCTTCACCGGCAGATGGGGTTCCTGAAAGTCCTAAAATTTCAACCGGCATTGAAGGTCCTGCCTCATCACGAGGTTTTCCATCATCACCAATCATGGCTCGAATACGCCCATATTCTTGGCCAGCTAGCATTACGTCGCCTTTTCGAAGCATTCCACTCGTTACTAAAACAGTCGCTACTGGTCCACGACCTTTATCAAGACTGGATTCAATCACGACTCCACGAGCAGGACCTTCCCCTACTGCTGAAAGTTGTAAAACTTCCGCTTGGAGCAAAATACTTTCTAGCAATTCATCGACGCCTTGACCCGTTTTAGCCGAGATATTTTGGAATATACAATCTCCACCCCAATCTTCTGCAACCACATTATGTTGAGACAATTCAGTTTTAACCCGTTCTGGATCCGCTTCATATTTATCGATCTTATTCACTGCCACAATGATCGGCACATTAGCTGCACGAGCATGTTGGATGGCTTCTAAAGTTTGAGGCATCACTCCATCATCAGCCGCCACAACTAAGATAACGATATCCGTACATTTAGCTCCTCGAGCTCTCATCGCAGTAAAAGCTTCATGACCAGGGGTATCTAAAAAGGTAATCATTCCCTTAGCCGTATCTACATGATAAGCACCAATATGTTGAGTAATCCCGCCCGCCTCAGTTGAAGTCACTTTAGTACTTCGAATATAATCCAAGAGTGAAGTCTTACCGTGATCAACGTGACCCATAATGGTCACCACCGGTGCACGATGTATCAGCTCACCTTTATGAGCTTCCACTTCAACCAAGCTTTCTTCCAGTGCATTTTCACTGATGAATTTAGGAGTGTGCCCCATTTCTTCTACTACGATGGCGGCGGTCTCTTGATCGATCAGTTGATTAATGGTGGCCATGGCCCCCATCTTCATCATCACTTTGATAATTTCAGCGGCTTTGATCGACATTTTCTGAGCTAAATCAGCAACTGTAATCGATTCAGGAATCTGTACTTCACGAATCACAGGTGCTGTTGGTTTAGCAAAACCTTGCTCCAATCCCACCCCTGAATCTTTTTGTGGTCTTCTTTTCTTGCGCTTAAAGCTATCCCGACCTGGCATATGCAGCTCATCACGCTCACTTCGATCTTGATCCCAACGATGGTGATCTTTTCTCGATTTTTTATGCTCATCAGCAGCGGGAGATGGTTTAGGTTTGTCGGTAAATTTTGGAGCTGAATCCGCTTTAGTGAGTGGAGTTTTTGTCGGAGCAACTTCAGGTGTAGCTTTTGATTCAACAGTTTCAATTCCTGCTTCAGTTTCAACTGCTGCTGCGATAACTTCAACAGGCAATTCTTCTTCAGTTTCCTGTTCAGTAGTTTCAGCTTTAAGAGTCGGCTTTGCGAAGGTCTTCTTCTTACGAAACTCAACACTTACATTTTTACGATTACCTAATTTAACAACACCAACACTTTTACGCGTTAAAGTAATTTTTGAAGGTTTATCTTCCTGCGGTGCCTCTGCATTCGTCGAGCTCACTGTTTCTGAGCCTTCTCGTTTAGACTTTAAATGAGCGAGTAATTTTCGTTTCTGTTCAGGCGTGATGGTCTCGTCAACACTATTGACTTCAATGCCAGCACTCTTGAGCTGTTCAATTAACCGCTCGGGAGTTGTGCGGACCATTTCCGCTAGCTTTTTGACACTGAGATCTGACATTCATTTACCTCAAATTTAAACTTACTCAAACCAGTGCGCACGAGCCGCCATGATTAATTCACCTGCAGATTTATCATCAATCTTTAAGATTTCTGTTAAATCATCGACTGCTAATTCAGCTAGTTCTTCGCGATCATTGATACCATTTTCCGCTAATTGCTCGGCTATCTCAGGCGTCATACCTTCCAAGGACAGTAAATCTTGATCAGTTTCACCTGAAATTCCTGCCTGATTTGCAATCTCTTGAGTCAATAAAATATCACTAGCACGACGTTGTAATTCACTGACAACCGCTTCATCAAAGCCTTCGATTTCCAACATTTCTTCAACAGGCACATAAGCGACTTCTTCTAAACTCGTAAAGCCTTCTGCTACTAATGCTTCTGCAATATCTTCATCCACATCAAGCTTTTCTACAAACAAACGCTTAACCTTGTCAGCTTCACCTTCTTGTTTTAAGGAGGCCTGCTCTTCATTCATGACATTTAAACGCCAGCCTGTGAGCTCAGAAGCCAATCGAACGTTTTGTCCATTACGGCCAATCGCTTGTGATAATTGTTCTTCGGCAACGGCAATATCCATAGTCTTGGATTCTTCATCTGCAACGATCGAGATCACTTCTGCGGGCGCCATCGCATTGATTACTAATTGGGCCGGGTTATCGTTCCATAAAACGATATCAATTCGCTCACCTGCTAATTCATTAGAAACGGTTTGAACCCTAGAACCCCGCATACCCACACAAGCACCAATCGGATCGATTCGACCATCATTTGTCTTAACGGCAATCTTCGCTCTAGATCCAGGATCACGAGCAGCAGCCTTAATCTCGATAACTTCTTCTCCAATTTCTGGCACTTCAATTTTAAATAATTCGATTAAAAGTCCGGGTTGAGTACGGCTCACTAAAAGTTGAGGGCCTCGTTTTTCTTCACGAATCGCATACATGAGGACTCGAACTCGATCGTTCATTCGGAAATTTTCACGGGGAATCATTTGCTCGCGAGGCAACAAAGCCTCAGCATTTTCGCCCATATCCAAAATCGCGCCTTCTCGAGAAACTTTCTTAACGACTCCGACGACTAATTCACCCAAACGTTTTTGGTATTGCCCAATAATTTTAGTGCGTTCCGCTTCTCTGACTTTTTGGATAATAACTTGTTTAGCCTGTTGAGCTGCAATTCGACCAAACTCAGGAGATTCTATAGACTCTTCCACGAGATCACCGACTTCAAGCTCAGAATCGATTTCGTGAGCCTGCTCCAAGCTGAGTTCTCGAGCGGGAAATTCTATAGGAGTTTCAGCCTCATCAACCACACTCCAACATCTGAAGGCTTCATAACCACCTGTCTTACGATCGATCTCGACTCGAACGAGAACTTCTTCCTCATCAAAGCGCCTGGCTGCGACTGAAGCAAGTGCTGCTTCGACCGCTTCAAAGATAATCTCTTTGTCCACGCCTCTTTCATTGGCGATCGATT
This sequence comes from uncultured Gammaproteobacteria bacterium, assembly GCA_903870185.1. Classification (GTDB taxonomy): domain Bacteria; phylum Pseudomonadota; class Gammaproteobacteria; order Coxiellales; family Coxiellaceae; genus CAIQCE01. The sequence continues at coordinate 3,235 of CAIQCE010000028.1, read as the reverse complement.
CTACAACTAGCAATATTTCTTTACTCATGATTTCACCCTCAAATCAGGCACACAATTAGCCTTTTCAATCTCGCTTAAAGCAAAGAGTCTAGGCCCCTCTTTCGTTTCTAAAGCAATTTTATCATCAACTACTGCCGATAAAACCCCTGTAAACTGGCGTTGATTCTCTTGCGGCATCCGCAAACGAATTTTAATCGACTGCCCTGTAAATCGTTGATAATGTTCTTTCGTATATAATGGTCTATCCAACCCTGGGGAAGAGACCTCTAAATCATATGCCCCTGTAATAGGATCTTCCACATCCAGGACTGAAGCAATTTGCCGACTCGCTTTCGCACAATCATCAGCTGTCACACCGCCCTCTTTGTCAATCAAGACTCTCAGCAAACTCCGCTTACCTGGCATTGATAACTCACAAACCACTAATTCACAACCCACAGCCGTAACAGCCGACTCAACGAAGGAGTGTAATTTAGTAGTCCTATTCAACATAACTCATTCTCAAATAACAAAAAACCCCTAAAAGGGGCCTGATTTAATTGGTAGCGGGGGCAGGATTTGAACCTACGACCTTCGGGTTATGAGCCCGACGAGCTGCCAGACTGCTCCACCCCGCACCGTTAGAGCGAGGAATAATACATAGAATCATATATAAATACAAGGCTTCGTTTAGAGCTGAATACATCGGATAAACCCACCTTAGATAAGCACTGTACTAGAGGGGCAGACCCTAGCTGTGGGCAAATTCACAGCCTTTAAAATAATATATTCTTGCATCAATTCAACAAAGCTGCTTACAATGCGCACTAATTTTGTCAATGCTACTTTGATTTATGGAAATTGCTGCATTAACTTAGCAGCTATAATTTATATTCAGGAAAAATATGATCATTAGCCGCACTCCATATCGTATCTCTTTTTTAGGAGGTGGGACAGATTATCATACTTGGTATCAAGAGCACGGATCAGCTGTATTAACGACCAGCATTAATCACTACTGCTATTTGCAATGCCGATTCCTACCCCCTTTTTTTCAACATAAGTCTCGTATAGTTTGGTCTCAGATAGAGCAAGTTTTAGAACATGCGAATATTCAACATCCCGCTGTAAAAGCCGCTTTAGAATATTTAGAAATTGATCGAGGTATTGAAATTCAACATCAAGGTGATTTGCCCGCACGCTCTGGCCTGGGATCAAGTTCGGCTTTTATGGTGGGTTTGTTGCACGCCCTGTATGGGTTGCAAGGAATGATGTCTTCGAAGCGAGAATTAGCTTGTGAGGCGATCCATGTTGAACGAGGAATACTAAAAGAAAATGTAGGTGTTCAAGATCAAATTCAAACAGCCTATGGTGGCTTAAATAAGATTGTGATTAACCAGAATGGTGAATTTGAAGTTAATCCCCTAATTCTACCGCCTGGTCGCGCGCAAGAATTGCAAGATCATTTGCTATTATTCTTTACGGGAGTCTCAAGAACAGCTTCTGATATTGCAGGGGATAAAATCAAAGCTATCCCGAACAAGAAAACAGAGTTGCATATCATGCAAAGATTGGTCGATGAGGCTATTTCAATATTATCAGAGGGCAGTGATATAGCAGAGTTTGGAAACCTCCTCCACGAAAGTTGGATGCTTAAACGAGGTATTAGCTCAAAGATTTCATCAGATTTTATTGATGATATTTATCAGCGGGCTCGTAAATCGGGTGCTATAGGCGGGAAAGTATTAGGGGCGGGTGGCGGTGGCTTTATGTTGTTTTTCGTCAAACCTGAAGACAAACCAAAAGTCTGTGAAGCTCTTAAAGATTTACTGCTAGTCCCTTTTGAATTTGAATCAGGCGGCTCCCAAATTATTTATTATGATAATCGGCAATATAGCTTAATGTCGGCTGAACGAAGAGATTATGCGCATCTGCAGGGTGATAAATCTATAAGTGCAAAAAAAGAGCGTTTGAATCGTTTAATGTTAGTTGAAGGTTAATTAAGGAAATGAATAATGGCTAATAAAGAAGAATTGCTTCAAAAAATTCAAACGGATATCAAAGAATACTGTGATGAATGTTTTGATTTTGGTTTTAAGGCAAGTCATCCAGTGGTTCGTCTTCACGAACCCACGACCAGCAGCGATGAAGTATTTGCAGCTGTGGAAACCATGCTTTCCACTTATACGACCATGGGAAAGAAGGTTCGATCATTCGAACAGCAATATGCGAATTACACGGGTTCAAAATATGGGGTGATGTCGAATTCAGGCTCATCAAGTAATTTGCTATCAGTTGCAGCTCTAGCTAATCCTGTGACACCTAATCATTTAAAAGCAGGCGATGAAGTGATTGTCCCGGCTCTTTCTTGGTCTACTACAGTTTGGCCTATAATCCAGCATAATCTGATACCGGTGTTTGTCGACTGTGATATTAATGATTTCAACTTGGATTTGAAAAAACTCGAGGCTGCGATTACGCCTAAAACTCGAGCAATTAAGTTAGTTCATGTTTATGGAAACCCTTGCAACATGGATGCCATTATGGCGCTTGCGAAAAAACATAATTTGTTTGTGATTGAAGATTGCTGTGAAGCAATGGGCGCCTTCTATGATGGAAAATCCGTCGGTAGCTTTGGTGATATAGCTAATTTTAGTTTTTTCTTTTCACATCATATCAGTACATTAGAAGGTGGGATTTCAGTTACCAATAATTTCGATTTAACCGAAACCATGCGAATTTTGAGAGCCCATGGTTGGTCTCGTGAAGCTGACGAACACCAAAAATATGTAGAGAAATACCCTGACATTGATCCTCGTTTTATCTTCATTAACTTAGGTTATAATTTGAGACCGACTGAAGTAAATGCGGCCATGGGAATGCATCAATTACCTAAGTTAGATGGATTTATTGAAAAACGTCGAGAAACGGCTGCATTTTATTTAAATCATTTATCGCGTTACAAAGAATTCTTTGATTTCCAAGCCGAAACACCAAAAGGCAAACATGTGTGGTTTGGATTTCCCATTATTCTTAAGGACAATGCGCCTTTTGATGTCAAAACGATTACTCAATTTATTCAGCAGAACCATATTGAGACCCGACCGATTATTGCAGGTAATATGGCTCGTCACCCTGCATTAAATATGTATGAGCACAGGATTGCAGGTAATTTAGAGGCTGCCGATAGAATCATGCAAAGGGGATTCGCGATAGGTTGTCACCATGCTATCGATCAAGCAGCAAGAGAGTATGT
>CAIQCE010000027.1 GCA_903870185.1 uncultured Gammaproteobacteria bacterium | reverse complement strand
TGACCAAAGGAAATATCTTTAAGAGGCCGTTCGAAAATAGGTTCGCACACGGAACGTATGGCCGCTTCAAATTGATCGATGCGTGTTTGAGCAGGAATCCAGCCGGATTCCACATGCAATAGAGCGACTTGTCGATAATCTCTATTAAAAAAGGCGATAAAATTTTCAGCTAAATATTGTTGGTCTTTAGGCGAAAGCGTCCCCATGATTCCAAAATCGACACCGAGATAGCGAGGATTTTCAGGATCCTGAATATCGACCATGATATAACCTGGGTGCATGTCAGCATGAAAAAAGCTATCTCTAAAAACTTGGGTGAAAAAAATCTCTACGCCATTTTCTGATAGTTTCCGAAGATTGACGTGCTTACGCTTGAAAGTTTCAATATCAGAAATAGGAAGCCCAAAGATTCGCTCCATTATTAAAATATGAGAACGAGTATATTCCCAATAAATTTTCGGCACATAAAGTAAAGGCGATCGATCAAAATTACGCCTTAATAAAGAAGCATTCGCAGCTTCACGAGAGAGGTCTAATTCATCGTAAAGTGTGGATTCAAATTCCTGAACTAATTCTACCGCTCTTAGCCTTTTCCCATGAGCCCAGAATCGTTCGGCTAATCGTGCTACTCCATAAAGCAGCGCGATATCACGAGAAATAATTTTCTTTAATCCAGGTCGAAGTATTTTGACTACGACAGCTTCACCGGAAGGAAGCTTTGCACTATGAACTTGTGCAACAGATGCTGAAGCAAGAGGCTCTAAATCAAATTCTGAGAATAATTCTGCTAAAGATTTTCCATAGGTTTCTTCGATCAAGGTCTTGGCTATTGCACTTGGAAAAGGTGGAACTCGATCTTGAAGTTTGGAAAGTTCATCCACAATATCATCAGGGAATAAATCGCGCCGAGTGGAGATTGCTTGCCCAAATTTAATGAAGATAGGCCCTAGTTTTTCAAAAGCAATTCTAAGATTTTTAGCGCGCTCTTGATTTTCTTTGAAGCTCCAGGGATTGGTATAACTTATTAATCGAAGCCATTTTGAGCGTTTGGGTAAAAGATCACGATTCATGCCATGTCGAAACAAAATCGCATTGATCTGAATAAGCCGAAAAAATTCTAAAGGGCGAAACATCTTAATGTTCCTCGGGGGGGGGGGTTTGATTCAGCAATCGATCAATGCGTTGTTCAGCTCGTTCGACATCATTACGCAATGCTGAAATATTATGGTAAAAATCAGCAATTTCATGTTCGGTGGGCAAGTAGCGAGCTTCTTCATGAACGTATTCTGAAAAGCTACCTTTGAGTTGATCAGTGCCGTGTTTAATCCAGTCGCTCAGCTTTCGAGTCGCATTGCCAAAATGATGTGCAATAGTATCTCCTGTGAATCGAGAGAGATATTCTTCCCAGTCAATATCTAAGGATTTTATAATCTTATAAAATTTTTCAACAATTTCAATCTTGCCTGTAATTTGAATTTCAGGTGAGTGAAAGGAAGTTTGGGAGATCATCGCTTTGAGTAAGGAACCGAGGCGCCCTTTAATGATGGCATCAGATTGAGATTCTTGTGGTTCATTCAGATGAATTTTTCCAGATTCAAATGTGAGTTCCGTTTGTATGTTCCAATCGATGATGATAATTTGAATCGATTTTCCATCTAAAGATTTTAAGCGATCTAAAATTTCTGGATCTAATTTAAGATATCCATTGAGAATGGTTTCAATTTTGCTTAAGAAAAAAGTATTCAAAATTTGAAACCTCGATGTAATGCAACAATTCCACCGCTCAGATTATGGTAATCACAATTCTCAAGTTCAGCTTCTTGCATCATTTTGAGTAAGGCTTCTTGATCGGGATGCATGCGGATGGATTCAGCTAAATATTGGTAGCTTTGTTCATCATTCGCGATGGCTTTTCCAATCTTAGGAAGCAGTTTAAAAGAGTAAGTATCATATAGCGATTTCAATAGTTCTAATTTTGGCTTGGAGAATTCTAGGATTACGAGTCGGCCTCCCGGTTTTAGTACGCGGTACATCGATCTTAGTGCAGCGGCTTTATCTGTCACATTGCGAAGACCAAAGGCGATGATAATTCTATCGAAGTAGTTGGATTCAAAAGGTAGTTGCTCAGCATTGACTTGAGCACAATTGATATTGTGAAGAAGGCCTCGGTCTAGTAATCGATCACGCCCCACTTTCAACATTTCGGCATTAATGTCAGCTAGTATGACTGAGCCAGTTTCAGCTACGATTGGGCTGATTAAGATGCTGAGGTCTCCTGTGCCTCCGGCTAAGTCTAAAACTCGATGGCCAGGCCTCAGTCCTAAGGAGCGGACAGCAAAGCGTTTCCAGAGTCTATGGACACCAAAAGACATCAAATCATTCATCAAGTCATATTTAGGGGCGACCGAGTGGAAGACCTCAGCCACTTTTTGGGCTTTAGTATGGAGGGGTACTTGTTTGTACCCAAAATCAGTCATTTTGTCAGGATCTTGGTTCATAATGGAATGATAGGGGACGTACGTAACTTGTCAACTTAAACCTAGATTCTGCAGTTGAAGCTTACTGCGAAGGCCTCCGGCATTGAATCTAGGTTCAATCAGTAAGTTAAGAAATTATGTAAGTCTCCAGCTTTTCCAAGCGGGATAGAAAAAATTCAGTTGACCATATTTCTAAATTGGCACGGTCTTTGGGTTTTAAAAAATGCTCCACATCTTGTTTGGCTATATTCCAATCAATGCTTTCAATTTTCTTCTTAAGCTCTGCTAAAAACAGAGGTGGGGTGACTTTAATATGTTTCCCAGACCAAGGTCCTGCTTGGTTGATCGCCTTGTTTAGTAAAATAAAATTAATAGGAGTTTTTCGACTCACATACCAATTGAAATCATACCAATCTCGGCCCTTTGTATATCCACGACACAAGAGAGCATGGCATTTTCCAGCAAATAAACTGGGAAGGTCCTGAGTCTTAATGGCAAAAGATTCTGGAAAATCTAAGTATTTTAGTTCGTCACGTGAGCCTTCAGGTGGATTTGTATCAATTTCAAGTTTAATGCGTAATCGAGGTTTATTGGTTCGATGGTCCTTAATAATTAATAAACCACCGTCTGAATCTGCTTTTAAAAAAGTGATTTTAACAGCTTTTTCTAATTCAGCTCGCCTTTTGAGCTCTAACTGAAAACCATAGGTCTTAAATTCTTCTTGCATATTTTTCAGATAAAGATCCCAATTAAAATTTTTATTGGGAAAGTCGAGTACAAAATCGAGATCTTCTGAAAATCGTTCAAGACCATAAACTATTCTAAGACAAGTTCCGCCTTGAAATGCCGCTATTTTAAAAAAACCAGCGCGTGAAAGGCCCAATAAAGCAATTTCTTGAGCGATTTCTTTAAGGGCATTTTCTTGCTCATCTAAGTTGGAGGGATGGTAACTTAATAGCCTTTCTTGAATAAAAGTAACACTCATTATCGAGCTCCTAAATTTTTTAAAAAACGATCAATGCGTTTAGATTGATAATATTCACACAATATTTCTATTTCTTCATCCGTATAGAGGGGTAAGTCTTCGGGATCGATGCGTAAATTTTTAACCAAGGTGTCAAGGCTAGTCCAATCTTTTTTATAGCAAAATACATAATCGCAAAGAGCACGCCAAATTTTTGCCATTAGAAATTGATTATTATTTTCTTTGATTAAGATTACTTCTGTATAAAAATCCTCAAGTGGTGTGTGTGTATAACTGAAATCTCCCAAAGGAGTGCTGAATTCTTTGGAACGTTTAGCGCTAACACTTGTTATGGTATATACCCGCTCTGGAATCAGCTGGTGGTAATTTAAGGCCGATTCTAAGCTAATAAATGAAGGACCATAGATTTGCTGTGCTAGCTCAAAAGGATGGGCTGCCTGCAAGACACTTTGCGGGGTTGCCCAACAATAGAGGCCTCGTCGAAGCCGAATAAGCTCGCCTTGGGCTAATAACCTTTTTACCTTTCCGTGGCGGCTATCAGGCGTTCCTGGTAGCCAATGTTCCAGTTCCAGTTCGGTAAAATAAGGTTTGGGATGTTGCGACTTGAAATCTAAGAGTTTTTTCATAATATGCTCGATACTGTCAAAAAATGACAGCTTCTAACAGAATTATAGCTATAATTGATATTTTTTTCAAATAATTGTAAGAAACTGTCATAAAGTGACAGTTTCTTACTAAGAATGCGTGGGTTGGTCCCAGGCGCAGCATGGTCCAACAAATCTGCATATTCTTTTCAATAAATGAATAAAAGAACGGGATTGTTAGCCCGCGCTGCGTTTGGGACTAACCTACAATATATACCGACTCAAATCCTCATTTGCCACCACTTGTGCTAGCTGTTGGTCTACATAGGTGGGTGTGATGGAAATACTCGTGCCTTTTTGGCTATCCGCTTCAAAAGAAATATGGGTGAGCAGTTTTTCCAGAATAGTATGCAAGCGACGAGCGCCAATGTTTTCAGATTGATTATTCACTTGGTAAGCAATTTCTGCAATTCGCTTAATTCCTGCTTTAGTGAATTTAAGGTCAACACCTTCTGTTTGCATCAACGCTGTATATTGTTCAGTCAGCGAAGCTTTGGGTTCAGTGAGGATGCGTACTAAGTCTTCAATCTTGAGTGCATTGAGTTCGACTCGAATAGGAAAACGACCCTGAAGTTCCGGAATTAAATCAGAAGGCCGAGCGAGATGAAATGCACCTGATGCGATAAATAAAATATGATCCGTTTTAACCATCCCATGTTTAGTTAAAACGGTGCTGCCTTCTACTAAGGGAAGCAAGTCTCGTTGAACCCCTTCACGTGAAATATCAGCTCCAGCATTCATTCCGTGAGGGCGAACAATCTTATCAATTTCATCTAGGAATACGATGCCATTTTGTTCCACAATTTCTAATGCATTGGATTTGATTTCTTCTTCATTAATTAATCGAGAAGCGGCTTCTTCTTGGAGTTGCTTTAAAGCATCTCGAATTTTCATTTTTCTCATTTGGGTACGTTTATTGCTGATATTTTCCATCATATTCTGTAATTGACCGACGACATCTTCCATTCCGGGAGGTCCTAAAATTTCCATTCCTATGGCGCCTGCTTGAACTTCAATTTCAATTTCTTTTTCATCCAATTTCCCATCACGTAATTTTCGTCTAAAAATTTCACGAGTGGCTGAATTTTTCTTCGCTAAAGCAGTTTCAATGGCTTGAGCTTCATTGGGGCTCCCCATGGGCACCAGTACGTCCAAGATTTTTTCTTCTGCCATCTCGGTGGCTTCAATTTGAACGACATCCGCCGCTTTTTCACGAGTCATTTTGATTGCGATATCGACGAGATCTCGAATAATGGATTCTACATCTCGCCCTACATAACCGACTTCTGTGAATTTAGTCGCTTCCACTTTGATAAAAGGGGCTCCAGCCAAATGAGCAAGCCGACGGGCAATTTCAGTTTTCCCAACACCCGTTGGGCCGATCATTAAAATATTTTTAGGAGTGATTTCACACCTTAATTCAGGCTCCAGTTGCATGCGTCTCCAACGATTTCGAAGAGCAATAGCAACTGCTTGTTTGGCATCGGCTTGACCTACAATAAATTTATCAAGCGATTTAACAATTTCTTTTGGCGTCATAATTTCAAGGGTGCTCATAATAGGAATCCAGTAGTTTTAGTCTTCACACACGAGTTCTTCAATAGTGAAGTGATGGTTAGTGTAAATACAGATATCGGCTGCGATGGTTAAGCTTTTTTTAACTATCTCTGGAGCGCTAAGTTTGGAGTTATCGATTAATGCTTTCGCAGCAGATTGGGCATAGGGCCCACCAGAACCAATGGCCATTAATCCATGTTCAGGTTCAATTACATCACCATTGCCGGTGATAATGAGAGAGGATTTTTTGTCTGCAACGGCAAGCAAGGCTTCTAGCCGTCTTAATAATTTATCGGTTCTCCAATCTTTCGCAAGTTCAACGGCCGCTCTCATCAAATGACCTTGATGTTTTTCCAATTTAGCTTCAAAGAGTTCGAAAAGCGTGAAGGCATCTGCTGTGCCTCCTGCAAATCCAGCGATCACTTTATTATTGTAAAGTCTTCGGACTTTTCGAGCATTACCTTTCATGACGGTGTGACCCATGGTGACCTGTCCGTCTCCTCCGATCGCAACTTTACCTTGGTGGCGTACTGATAGTATGGTGGTGCCTCTGAATTGTTCCACGATATGGCCTCTAAATAGTTGATTTATGTCAAATGGGGGCAGTAGGTCTTAATTTCAATCTGGCGAGTCTAATTTTTAATGGGCGGGCTGTCCAGACCCATTTCACCTTAATATGCAGATCCTGAGTCTTATCTTACATCGAATTTCACCTATTGAGGTGAAATGGGTCTAGGGGATTCTTTTGGGCTGTTTTTAGCCTTTTTGGGTTTAGGAGATTCTGAATTCATTTCCATCTTGGGCAGCAATGTGTAGAAATCAAATTTAGGCTTGACGGGAACGGGCGGTTTTTTGACTTCAGGTGGCTTCGGTTTTTCAGGCGCAACTTTGACAGGCTTTGCATGATGGTGAAATTTTTGAGTGAATGTTTTGGTTTGATCAACCCATTTCGATGAAGAGGTTTTAAGTTCAACCCAGAATTCCGGGAAAGTTGTGATGATGTTTTTAAGTAATGCTGAGATCGAGACTAATAAAATCAAAATAATACCAATGAGCAGTCTTTTGCTAGGACTGGAATTTCCTAATGTTGCTTTTGATTTGGTCTCATTATAGAACATGTCTACATCTCTTCAGGTGTGGATAGGCCTAATAAGTTTAATCCATTTACAATAACTTGTTGCACTGCGGAAATTAAACACAGCCGCGCGTTGCAAAGTTTTTCATCCTCAACAATAAATTGTTCCGCATTGTAGTAGCTATGAAATAGATTGGCGATCCCATGTAAGTAATGTGCTAACACATGTGGCTCATGATTTTGAGCAGAATTTTTTATCAACTCAGGAAATCGACTTAGAGTCAGCAGCAAATTTTTTTCATGCGGACTTTCAAGCAAGGTGAGATGCTGTTCTCCGACTTTTCGATCCCAGGCCATATTTTTAATTTTAAGTTGTCGCCAAACGCTGCAAATTCGAGCATGCGCATATTGAATGTAATAAACGGGATTTTCATTGGATTTGGATTTTGCTAATTCCAAATCAAAATCTAAATGTTGTTCCGATTTTCGCATGATATAAAAATATCGAGTGGCATCGTTCCCAACTTCTTCGCGTAATTCGCGCAGGGTGATGAAGGAGCCTGAGCGAGTTGACATCTGAACTTTAGTTTTTCCTCGATATAACACTGCAAATTGAACTATGAGGATATTCAAGCGATTAGGGTCTCTACCCAGACCTTTTAAAAAGGCGCGTATTCTTGGTAAATAGCCGTGATGGTCGGCTCCGAAAACATCAATAATTTTATCGTAGTTAAGATTATATTTATGTAAGTGATAAGCAACATCAGAAGCAAAATAAGTGGGCTGTCCATTTGCTCGAACTAAAACTCGATCTTTTTCATCGCCTAATTCAGTTGCCTTAAACCATAAGGCTCCTTCTTTTTCATAGGTGTAGCCATGCGATTTTAAAAGTTCTAATCCCTGCGTCAGTGAACCATCTTTAAACAATTCACTTTCAGGAAACCATTGGTCGAAGTCCACTCCAAATTCAGATAAATCACCTCGAATATCAGCGAGTATACATTTCAAACCTAGATCCAATATAATTTGGAAATTATCTTCTCCAATTTGATTTTTCGCTTCAGCAATCATCAGATCGATATGAGCATCTTTTTGCTCTTCGTCAAAAGGTGGAAGTTTAGCAATGATATCAGCAAAAGAGGCCTTTAATTTTTGGTGTTCTTGAGCTTTTAATTGTTGGGCTATATCAATCAGATATTCACCCTGATAAGCATTCAGTGGTAGCGTTATTTCTTCATTTAATATTTGCAAATATCGAAGCCAAATGCTGAGTGCTAGAATTTGCATCTGGCGACCAGCATCATTGACATAGTATTCCCGATGAACTTCATAACCAATGGCTTTTAGCAATCGAGCCACGCAATCCCCATAGACAGCTCCACGACCGTGGCCT